>JBKJQU010000071.1:0-4501 GCA_046594995.1 Aestuariivirga sp. | reverse complement strand
CGCCTCGTCAGGCTCTCGATTCGCCGGCCTGTGAGGCGTTCGGCAAAATCCTCGGGAAAGGGAAAGCGCAGCCCGGCGCGGCGAAGTGCTACGCTTGCAATCCGGCGGCCCTCGAGCACAGGCTTCAACCCGCGCATGACCGTTTCGACTTCGGGAAGTTCTGGCATACCTGCCTTAGACCGGGTTAGACACAAGCTGGCAAGAGCCACCAGAGGCTCTTTTCACTGCCCAAAATTGCAGGCATAAGCGGCGCGCTTTCCCAAGGGAGTTTCTAATGTCCAAGTTCGTTCCTCGCGTCTTTTCCGGCATGCAGCCGACCGGCAATCTGCATCTCGGCAATTATCTGGGCGCGATGCTGAACTGGATCCATATGCAGGATACGCATCAGTGCATTTATTGCGTGGTGGATCTTCATGCCATTACTATGTGGCAGGAACCAAAGGAATTACGGCGCGCTATCGTTGACGTGACTGCAGCTTATATTGCCTGCGGCCTCGATCCGCAGAAGAGCATCATCTTCAACCAGAGCCAGGTTGCAGAGCATGCTGAACTTGCCTGGATTCTCAACTGCGTTGCCCGTATGGGCTGGCTTAACCGTATGACGCAGTTCAAGGACAAGGCCGGCAAGGACAAGGAAGCAGCGTCGGTTGGACTCTTCATTTATCCGAACCTGATGGCCGCCGACATTCTTGGGTATCATGCCACGCATGTTCCGGTGGGCGAGGACCAGAAGCAGCACCTTGAACTGGCGCGCGACATCGCCAACAAGTTCAACATCGACTATGCCGATGCGATCAAAGAAGCCGGGATCGAGGACGGGCAGTACTTCGTGCCGCCCGAGCCTTACATCACCGGCCCGGCGACGCGCGTGATGAGCCTCCGCGACGGCACCAAGAAGATGTCGAAGTCGGACCCGTCCGATCTCTCGCGCCTCAACCTCACGGATGATGCGGACACGATCGCGAAGAAGGTCCGCAAGGCGAAGACGGACCCTGAGCCGCTCCCCACCGAAAGGCAGGGCCTCAAGGGCCGCCCCGAGGCCGACAATCTCACCGGCATCTATGCGGCACTTTCGGGCGAGCCGGTCGAGAAGGTGCTGGCGCAATATGGCGGCGGGCAGTTCTCGATCTTCAAGAACGCGCTGGCCGATCTCGCGGTCGCGAAGCTCGGCCCCGTGGGCAACGAGACAAAGCGCCTGCAAGAACAAGACCGCGCCTATGTGGAATCGGTGCTGAAGGACGGCTCCGAGCGCGCCCGCGCCATCGCGGCACCCATTGTCAGGAAAGCCCGCGAAATCGTCGGTTTCGTGGTGAGCTGAGGCGGATGCTTCGAGGCCCTGCTGGCGCAGGGCACCTCAGCATGAGGAATGAGCCCTCGCCCCGAGGTGCGAGCATCGCGAGCCTCGAAGGGTCCTGCCAACCACACGATCAATCCTGCGGACACTTACTGTCCCTCGGCAAATCCGGCCAACCGGAGAGCCGAGTGAAGATCGTCTGATCAAGCATATTCGCGCCAGACAGCACCGCGATTACCGTGGGCTGAGCATCGATGCTCAGCAAGGGCCCGCCCGAGCTGCCGGGGCTTGCCGCGCAGTTTGTCGCCAGCAATCCGGAATTCGACGCCTCGATGCGGCATCCCTCGTGAATTGAGAGAATGAACCGCCGCGTTCCCGGGTAGGCGGCGTGGGTCACGATCTTCCCCGCCACGGCCTTTCCGCTGTGATCAAGCTGCAATGGCGGCACATCTGAAATCGGGTCCTTCAGAATGATGAGTGCCAGATCAGGCCCGCTCTGATCGGCAATCGCGTAGTCCAGCGGGAACCTCACGCAAGCCGCCGGAGACATGCCACGCGATGTGTCGCGGAAGACGCCGGCCACGAAGCGGATATCATCCAGTTTAAAGACGACCTTCCGCTCAGCGTTGACCACGCAGTGCGCGGCGGTGAGCACGAGATCTGGAGCGACCAGCGTGCCCGTGCACATGGTGCGCATGCGATAGCCGCGGATGTTGACCTGGCCGATGGCACCCCAGGGATCGGCATTGTCCGCCGCCAGCCTGCGGTTTTCGCCAGCATGGCCCCCGGACATCAGCGCAAGAAAGACTGCGATGGCCCTGAACGGCAAGCCCAGCCGATATCCCATCCCTGTCTCCCCCGCGATCGGCGGCAGCATATCGCGGTCACATCAATCTGCACAGGGCAGAGTATGAACGCGCCGCAACAGGATGCTTCGAGGCCCGCTGCTGCGCGCCGGGCACCTCAGCATGAGGAGATACCAGCTACCCTCGCCCTGAGGTGCGAGCACCGCGAGCCTCGAAGGGCCTTGCGCCGGATGCTGATGACAAGCGCTACCCAAATCTGTCACCGCCGGATTTATTCCGGCGGCCCATTGCGCAAAGGCGGACGGTTTTGAGCATGCGGAACAATGGGTCCCCGGAATAAATCCGGGGATGACAGGTTTTGGATGAAGCACGCTTTCCTCACCCTGAGGTGCGAGCCTCGAGGGGTCTTCACCGCTTCTGCACGAAGCTTTCGTCCATGTGGAAGATTTCCCGGGTGTGACCGTCGGGATCGTCGAAGCTGCACTGGTACATGAAACCATAGCCGCGCGCCGCATTGGGCTCGGCTGTGCCATGCCCCAGGGTTGCCGTTGTGCCAACATTATCTCTCATGCTTCATTGTCAGTGGTAAAGTTGATGGCAACACCCCGTTTCCATCTTTGAAATCATTCCAGACTGGCCTATATAAATCCCGACAAGAGGAATCGGACATGTTCATCCAGACAGAAGCCACGCCCAACCCTGCCACGCTGAAATTCCTGCCCGGCAAGGCGGTGCTGCCCGGCGGCACGCGCGATTACCGCGATGCCGAAGCCGCGGCGGAATCGCCCCTGGCGCAGAAGCTGTTTTTGGTCGATGGCGTCGCGGGCGTGTTTCTCGGCCAGGATTTCATTACCGTCACCAAGGGCGGCGCTGAATGGCAGCATCTGAAGCCCGCCATCCTCGGCATGATCATGGATCACTACCTCTCGGGCGCTCCGGTTCTGACCGATGCCGATCAGGAACAGGCGGGTCAGACGGACGAATTCTTCGACGAGGCCGATGGCGAGATTGTCACCACCATCAAGCAGCTGCTGGACACGCGGGTGCGGCCCGCCGTGGCGCAGGACGGCGGCGACATCACCTTCCACGGCTTCAAGGAAGGCGTCGTGTTTCTCAACATGAAGGGCTCCTGCGCAGGCTGCCCCAGTTCCACGGCCACGCTGAAGCACGGCATCGAGAACCTGCTTCGCCACTTCGTGCCGGAAGTGAGTGAAGTCCGCGCTGTTTGACGTGACCCGCCTCGCGGCCTAATCACCACGCCGCATGAAACTCCTGAGCATCGATACCACGATGGCCGCCTGTTCCGTGGCGGTTATCGATACCGCGCATGAAGCTCTGCTTGGCAGCGCCTTCGTTCCGATGGAACGCGGGCATGCGGAAGCACTCACTCCCATGGTGAGCCAGGTGATGCAGGACGCGTCCCTCGGATTCGATGAAATCCATCGCATCGTGGTAACGACCGGACCCGGTACCTTCACCGGCGTCCGTATCGGGCTTTCACTGGCGCGCGGCATTGGTCTGGCGCGAAACATTCCCGTCATCGGCATCGACACGCTGACCGCCATCGCCGCGAACGAACCCATGCGCGACGTGCCCATTCTCGTCGCCGCCGATGCGCGCAACGGCGAAGTCTATGCCGCGAGTTTCGGAGCGGCGCGCAATGTGCTGCGGAAACCCTTCGTCGTGCCAGCGGCGCTGGCGGTGGATTGCCTGCCGCCGTCATCCATCATCATCGGCACGGCGGCTGAAGGCGTGATCGCGGCGAGCGGACGAAGCGATCTCGTGCATTCGCGGGGCGGAGACCTGCCGGTCGCGGCGCAATTTGCCAGGCTGGGCACCACGGCTCCCGTCACCGGGGAAATGCCGGCACCGCTATATCTCCGCGCACCCGACGCGAAGCCGCAATCCGCACCGTTGCGAAAGGCCACGGCACTGGCGTTCGAAAGGGTCTCCACGGAGGCCTCCACGCTTCTCGCATCGATCCATGCCGAGGGCTTCGAACTGCCATGGACGGCGCAAGCCTTCACCGAGCTGCTCGCCATGCCCGGCACCTATGCCGAAGTGGCATTGGAACTTGGCGAACCCGCCGGCTTCATCATGATGCGCATCGCGGCGGACGAGGCCGAGGTTATCAGTATCGCCACACGTCCCTACGCGCAACGGCGCGGCATCGGGCGCGCCCTGATCGATCGTCAGTTCACGGAGCTTTCTTCAAGAGGCATCCGCAAGGTCTTCATCGAAGTGGCGGAAGCAAATGTGCCCGCTCGCGCGCTTTATGCCGCCGTGGGCTTCGTCGAAGCCGGACGCCGCAAGAAGTATTATATGCTTGCAAACGGCGGGCGGGACGATGCCATCATCATGCGGCGGGAGCTTCTTCCTTGAGCCGCATCAGGCCAATCCT
>JBKJQU010000064.1:0-8076 GCA_046594995.1 Aestuariivirga sp. | reverse complement strand
CATGGACGAGGCCTGCGCGCTGGCGCGGGACTGCGGGATCGGGCTTTCGCTCGTCGTCAACTCCACGCATTTCGGCGCGGCAGGCGCCTACACGCTGGCGGCGGCCGACGCGGGATTCATCGGTTTCGTCACGTCGAACTCCTGTGACTATGTGGTGCCTCATGGCGGATCGGTGCCCCTCCACGGCACCAGTCCAATTTCTCTTGCTGCGCCCAATCCCGGCGGTGACCCGTTCCTGCTGGACATGGCGACGAGTTCATTTCCCTGGAACAAGGTGCTGCAATACCGCACCGAAGGGCTCGACTTGCCTTCCGGCGTGGCCGTTGATGGTCAAGGCCGCTTCGTGACTGATCCAAATCATGCGGTGGCACTGGCGCCGGTCGGCGGAATGGATTTCGGCTTCAAGGGCGCAGCACTTGCCGGCGTGGTAGAAGTACTGGGTGGCGTTCTCACCGGCATGCGGCTGTCATCCGAACAAAGCCGCGATGCCTTGGGTGATACGCGGGTCGGACATTTCGTGATGGCGGTCGATCCGGCGTTGCTCATGTCGCTGGAAGCCTTCGGTTTCAGGCTCCAGACCTATATTGACGGTTTCAAGTTGCAGCCCGGTACCTATGCGGCAGGTGGACCGGAATGGGAACGCAGGCGCAAGCGCAATGCCGAGGGAGTACCGCTTCCCGATGGCCTTTATGCCGACCTCGAGGCCGCCGCGAAACTCGCCGGCATCGATTTCAGCCTGTAGCGCAGGCCGATGCCCGATTCAAAAGAGAACAGGACAATCGGCATCCTGTGGATGCTGGCGACCATGTTCTGCTTTATCACGCTCGATGCGATCATGAAGCACCTGATGGAAAGCTATTCGCTGGTTCAGGTGACGTGGGGCCGATTCTTCTTCGCGACCATCATCGCTGGCCTGGCTTGCGGTCCTCGGATTGCGCATCTCGCCATCACACGTCATCCGAAGCTTCAATTTAGCCGGTCGATACTTCTGATGTCGACCACAGCGATGTTCAATGCCGGCATCAGGACGACGCCGCTCGCAACCGGCACCACGATCATGTTCCTCTCGCCCATCCTGGTCACGCTACTGTCCATTCCGCTGCTGGGAGAGAAGGTTGGCGTAAGGCGCTGGATGGGGATCATCCTCGGTTTCATCGGCGCAATGGTCGTGGTGCGCCCATGGGCAGAAGACCTGGGCGGTTTGGGCTATGGTGTGCTGTTCCTGCTTGTCGCGGCGCTTCTCAACGCCAACTACCAGATCATTACCCGCAAGGTGCGGCAGGACGATCCGTTGACTTCGCTGCTCTACACTGCAGTGGCGGGTGCCGTGGTGACGAGCTGCATCTTGCCATGGTTCTGGAACTGGCCAACGGCGTTCGATTGGCTGCTCCTGGTAGCCAGCGGTTTTGCGGGCGGAATGGGGCACCTTTGCCTGATCAAGGCATTCCGTGTAGCGCCGGCCTCCGTCGTGGCACCCTTCACCTACTCGTCGCTGGTCTGGGCGGTTGCATTCGGTTTCGTCGTCTGGGGAGACTGGCCAGACTTGTGGACGTGGGCGGGCGCGGCACTTATTATCGGATCGGGACTCTACATTTTTTACCGGGAGCGCAAGGCACATGAAGACTGTTGATTTCACCGCCATGAAGGACGGCACGAAGGAAGAATACCTATTCCTGAAGCCGCTGGAAGATGAGCATGTCAGCCACACCGCCGACCGGGTGATCCGCGAATTGCGGTTGCAGGAGGAAGAAACGCTTCCGGGCTACAAGATTTCCCGCCTCGAACACGGGCTCCAGGCGGCAACGCGCGCGCTGAACGAAGGTGCGGACATCGACTGGGTTGTGGGCGCCCTCCTCCACGACATTGGCGACGGACTGGCTCCGCAGAATCATGACCGCTTCGCCGCCGAAATTCTCCGACCCTACATGCGTGAGGAAGTGGTGTGGACGGTGGAGCACCATGGCGCCTTCCAGATGTATTACTACGCCCATCACTACGGTTGGAATCAGCATGAGCGCGAAAAGTACCGCGACTCGGCTTTCTTCCAGTCCTGCGTGGATTTCTGCGAGCGCTGGGACCAGTCCTCCTTCGATCCCGCCTATCACACGAAGAATCTTGATTTCTTCGTGCCGATGGTGAAGGAAGTTTTCTCACGCATGGCCCATGACCCTGCGGTACAACAGAAGGGCCTGGTCAAGGGCCTGCCACCACTGATGGCCGCCGCTGAATAGGGCATTCGCCGCAAGCGGATCAATCATGCCGCGCCGTGGCTGGCGGATCATCGATCCGCTCGCCATGGTGTGTACATGACTGCAGCAGCTACTATCGCTAACCGGAACATTGTCGGCATCGCCTCACTGGTCGTGGGCGTGATGATTTTCTCGCTTCAGGATGCGATCCTGAAAACTGTCAGCGGTGGCCACGCGGTGACGCTCGCCATTTTCCTCCGCTGCATGGTCGCAATTCCCCTGCTTCTGGTGATGGTGCACATGGAAGCGGGGCTTGCGCGGCTTCGCAGCCGGAACATGCCGATCCTGCTATTGCGCGGCACCATCATGCTTGCAGCCTACACGACCTATTACATGTCGCTTCCAGCACTGCCATTGGCAGAAGCCATCGCACTGTTTTTCATTGCACCTGTCGTGGTCACCATCCTGTCGGGCCCGATGCTCGGCGAGCACGTGTCGATCAAATCGTGGGTGGCGGTCATCGCCGGCTTTGCGGGCGTGCTGATCATCCTGCAACCCGGCAGTTCGCTGTTCGAACCTGCGGCATTGCTCAGCATCGTGAGTGCCTGCACTTACGCATTGTCCGCCGTGCTTGCGCGGAAGCTCGGTGATGAAGAGCCTGCAACCGTCATGGCGTTTTACCAGAACCTGGTCTTCATGCTGGGTGCGGGAGTCATCGCGGCGGCCTTCAATCTGTCCGGCGTGGAGGAACTGGGGCACCCCAGCCTCGATTTTCTCGTGCGGCCATGGGCAGTTCCGGGGATGACGGATTTTCTCCTGATGGCAGCCTGCGGCGTGATCGCCGCCGTAGCGACGTTCCTGCTGACCAACGCCTATCGGATGGCGCAGGCGAATGTCGTTACCGTGTTCGAATACACAGGAATGATCTGGGGACCGCTGTGGGGCTTCCTGTTTTTTGCCGAAGTGCCGCGGGTCACCACCGTCATTGGCACGATCATCATCATCGCAGCCGGAATATTCGCGGTGCGGAACGCGAAAGCCTAGGGCGCCAGTCCTTCGCTGAGGATACGGAAATCGCCGACGAAGCTCTTCCCGGATGCTGAATTGCCCGAAACGCGGAGCCAAAGGCCCTTGCCTTCTGCGCGGCCGGGAATGGCGTAGGTGTGGTTTTCCGAGGATTGCGGCAGCGAGAAGCTGATGACCGGGCGGCCAGAGGCCTCCAGTTGGCCATCCGGCAGCACGATAATGTCCACATTTGTTGCGAGCGTGGCCGGATCCACGCCAGCCGGGGGAATGTATTCGATAGCCGTGACAGGGCGCGAGAAATTGCCCTTGAACGTGACGAGAATGTTCAGCTCTTCGTCGGGGCTGGTGATGGCGAGGAAAGTATCGTTCTCGCCGTCGAACAGGCTCGAAAGGCTGTAGCGTCTTTCGGAACCGTCCTTCAGCGCGGCGGAGATGGTGGCGTCATGGCCCAGGTCAATTGCTTCCATGGCGATTGCGGGAATGGCATCCTGCTTCTCGACGACAACATCTGGAATGGAGGCAC
Organism: Aestuariivirga sp.; assembly: GCA_046594995.1. Classification (GTDB taxonomy): domain Bacteria; phylum Pseudomonadota; class Alphaproteobacteria; order Rhizobiales; family Aestuariivirgaceae; genus Aestuariivirga. Next base: position 4,338 of record JBKJQU010000064.1, on the reverse strand, counting down.
TGGCTTTGGGCGGCTCGAGCGCCACCACGACGTTCACCGGGTTCTGGTTTCCCATCTGCGGCAGAAACGTCTGGTAGGCCGCAATCGCAACACCTGCAATCGCGGCCATGCTGGACACGACAATATGAAAGTTCGAGAGTTTCACGGAATTAGGCTTTGAGGATCGAGCGTCCTGCATATGTGGCCTGCGAACCCAGTTCTTCTTCGATGCGGAGCAGCTGATTGTACTTGGCAAGCCGGTCCGAACGGGCCAGCGAACCCGTCTTGATCTGACCGCAGTTTGTGGCAACAGCAAGATCGGCGATGGTGGAATCCTCGGTTTCGCCCGAGCGGTGCGACATTACGGCGGAATAGCCCGCCTTGTGCGCCATCTCGACCGCTTCCAGCGTTTCGGTGAGCGAGCCGATCTGGTTGACTTTCACCAGTATCGAGTTTGCCACGCCGGTGGTGATGCCCTGCTTCAGGCGTCTGGTGTTGGTGACGAAGAGATCGTCGCCCACCAGCTGGTGGCTCTTGCCGATGAGGTCCGTCAGCTGCTTCCAGCCGTCCCAGTCGTCTTCCGACATGCCGTCCTCGATCGAGAAGATGGGATAATCCTTCGCAAGCCTGGCGAGATACTGAGCCTGTTCAGCGATCGAGCGCTTCTTGCCTTCGCCCTCGTAATCATAGACGCCGTTCTTGAAGAACTCGGTCGCGGCGCAATCCAGCGCCAAAAACACGTCCTTTCCCGGTGAATAACCGGCCTGCTCCACCGCCTTCATCACGAATTCGAGGCCTGCTTCAGCCGAGGGAAGATTCGGCGCGAAGCCGCCCTCATCGCCCACGTTGGTGTTGTGGCCGGCCTTCTTCAATGCGGCTTTCAGCGTGTGGAAGATTTCCGCACCCATGCGCAGGCCTTCGCGGAAGCTGCCGGCTCCGACCGGCATGACCATGAATTCCTGAAAGTCGATGGGGTTATCGGCATGGGCGCCGCCATTGATGATGTTCATCATGGGAACGGGCAGCGTGCGGGCCGAAGTGCCGCCCACATAGCGGTAAAGCGGCAGGCCGGAGGCATCGGCCGCGGCCTTGGCGACGGCGAGTGAAACACCGAGGATGGCATTGGCGCCCAACCGGGCCTTGTTGGGGGTACCGTCCAGTTCCATCATGGCGCGGTCGATGGCGATCTGGTCCTCGGCTTCCATGCCGGCCAGCGCATCGAAGATATCGCCGTTCACCGCTGCAACGGCCTTGGTGACGCCCTTGCCCATGTATCGCGCCTTGTCGCCATCGCGGAGTTCCACGGCCTCGTGCGCGCCGGTCGAGGCGCCAGACGGCACGGCGGCGCGGCCCATCGAACCGTCTTCCAGCACCACATCGACCTCGACCGTGGGATTGCCGCGGCTGTCGAGGATTTCGCGGGCGGTGATATCGATGATGGTGGTCATGGCGGTCCCTCGGGCTGTCTGAAATCAGGCGGGGGTTATGGAATGGCCGGATGGGGAAAGCAAGACCGCGAAAGAGGCCGGAAATTGCTTCTGCAGGCTCCGAAAATTTGCCAATGCACGTGTAGGAATAGTTTCACGTGAAACATTACGTGAACGGGCAGTGTTTTCAATGGGCCTGCCGCCGGAATATGACGCAGATTTGGCGCGATGCGTGGCGGAAAAGCACGCAAAATGATCGGTTTTTCTTGCAAAAAGCACGGCTTTTGGCGCGCGTATTGGTTGACGCTGTCAACTATCCGCGGGACGCAACATTCAGCGCCACGGCGGCACGGATGAGCGCATGAAACGCCTCCTCATCGATCGCGCCGCCCGCATGGAGATCAATGGCGCCGCTGCACGTTGCCGACGAGGCTGGCGTTGAACAGGCCCGAGGGGTACGTCAGAGCGACAGCCCTGGGGGAGGTCAGCTTCACGGCAGCCTTGTAGGTCTCACCAGTGCAGATGATCCCGGCATGCTCCCACACAGGAACCCCGCGCCACTTCCACGCCTCGACAACTTTGGGGCTGGCCTCCTTGATGAGGCGTCGGACCCGGGCAAGCGTCTCGCCGCGCCAATCGTCGAACTTGTTGATTCGCGTATCGATGAGTTGGGAGGAAGAGGCTTCGCCTTGGCCTTCCTTTGAGATAGTCTGGCTTTTTTGTCGTCTTCATCGGTGTTTTCGCTCTTTTTCCGAGTTGAAATCGGGGTCCATCCCCCTTGTGGAAGACATAAGCCGCGAACTGAAGCGCCGAAGACGCTGCGCCGACTGAAAACGATTGGAGCCGTTCCGTTTTGACCGGCTACAGTAATCGGACCCGCTCTTGAATGAACCCAGCGAGTGCAGCCGCATCATGCCGTCGCGAATCAACGTATCCATCGGTCGCAAACACGCCTTCGACCGCTCCATCGTCGGTGCGAATGAACATGATCCGGTTGTTCTCGCGTGCGGCGATAATGTCCCGAATTGCGCGAAACTCAATGCCGCACCAATTCTTTCGTTGATAGTCAGCGCTTAGGATCACCACGATCAGCTTCGCACGGTTGCGAAATATATCCTGTAGGAATGTATCGAGAGAAGGGCGTGCCAACTGCGAAACGTAGTTATTGTCGTAGAAATAAGCATTTGGACCAATCAATTGTTCAAGGTGTCGGGCCATTTCCTCAACTAGTGAGCGGACTTCTCCGGGGAACGATAGCGCGACTTCGAACTGATGAGTGGAAAGATCTACAGCCTTCGAAACGGTACGCGTCCAATTGGGAAGGGTTATGCCCCGCCCATGAAGTTCCTTCGCAAGATCAACCTCCTTGACGGCCCAATGTGTGCGGTTCATTTCCCACATACCGATATCCAGTTCGAACAACATGTCATTTAGGTTTTCGTGCGACAGGAAAGGATCGACAGGGATTAACTCGTATTCAACCGCACTTGCCCCTGCCGCTTCACAATGTCCCGGACCACACCGAACTTAGGGCTTTGCAAATTCACCGCTTCAAACGCGAAGATGCAGGGCAATTTCTTTAATGCCTCAACCGACGCTGCGTCGAGCGAACCGTATTGGCCGATTATGGCTTCATCGGTGTATTCAGTGACGCTGCGCGACTCCTCAATCGTCCAAGGCTCCCCCTGCCAAGCTTTGTCATTGCCGGCGACGAACAGGTTATACATCGGTTTCTTCCGTCGTTCGGTTTGAGGCGAATTGTCAGAAACTTGAACCGGCATCGCACTCGCCGGAGTCGGTATGCATTCTAATCTGTCGATCAAGGCGGCGAACTGGTCGCGCACAAACTGGCGTCGAGGTGCCCATTGTGGACTATGTTCCTTCATGAACGCCCACATTGCCCCGTTATCATGTGCTGCACGAACGAACTGCGGAAGCAAATCCGAAACCGCAGGATCGTTAATGAATTCGCGCCGAAGCAATTGATAAACTGCTTCGTTCATGTTGTTCCGTCCCTCACAAACGGCGACAAGCCCGTTACGAAGTGCCATTGCGCGTTCCAACTTGCCTAATGGCAAGTCGGCGACTGGATCGTTAGGGGCGAAATTGAAGAAGTTGGAAGTCATGATCTCAATTTAGCAGGGTAGCTCACCAGCGTTCGTCGGACAATTGGTTTGTTTTCCTCACCCATGCGGCGAGCTAAGCTTCGTCGAACCGAATAGGGAGCCAGCGCATTTAATTGCCTCGGTATTGTGGGGAGTTCGAGCAAAGCTGAATTCCGGCTTTCGCCGGAATGACGGATGCTGGTGAATGGAGGCGCGGCAACGCGGAAATGGGTTGGGTTATTGCCGGAGTGATGCTTGTCTGCGATGAAGTGTGGCGGTTTCTCTTTTCAGCAGTGTGACTCGTGGCCCTGGCCCTCATCGGGCGCGAAGATGCGCCGTCTTCTCCCGCGCGCGGGAGAAGAGCAGCTGATGCTTATACCAGTGATCCTTGGCTATGATCGTTGTGATGCAAGATTTCCTCACTCTGAGGTGCCCAGCGACTCTGGGCCGCGAAGGATGAGGAAGATTCCTTGTGGTGGTATGAGTTGGTTTAACCCACCGTTGGTATTAGACTGTGGTCATGACAAAAACCGATGTTTCGACCCTCACGCAGCTTGGCTCCGCCATTGAGGCTCCGGCGTCTCCTGAACATGCCATTCTGGAACGGGTGCCGAACAGCCAGCATGATGTGAACTACCTCGTGCGCTTCGTGGCGCCGGAGTTCACTTCGCTCTGCCCCATGACGGGGCAACCCGATTTCGCGCATCTGGTGCTGGATTATGTGCCGGACCAGTGGCTGGTGGAGTCGAAGTCGCTGAAACTGTTTCTCGGCTCGTTCCGCAACCATGGCAGCTTCCATGAGGATTGCACCATCGGCATTGCGCGGC
>JBKJQU010000026.1:0-2813 GCA_046594995.1 Aestuariivirga sp. | reverse complement strand
GCCGCATCAGGCCAATCCTGATCCTCATGACCTTCGCAGCCGTGACGCTGCCGCTGATGCCGTTGCAGCAGCTCTTCGTGTGGTTCTGGCCGGGTATGGCGCGGCGCTTTCCCATGTATTACCACCGGATGGTCTGCCGCATCCTCGGCATCAGGCTCAAGATCATCGGTGAGCCGCCAAGCCAAGGCCCGGTGCTGATCGCCAGCAATCATGTCAGCTGGCTCGACATCGTGGTGCTGAGCGCCGTCGCACCGCTCTCCTTCATCGCCAAGAAGGAAGTGAATTCCTGGCCCTTCTTCGGCAGCCTCGCACGGCTGCAGCGCACCGTGTTCGTCCACCGCAACAGGCGCCATGCCACCGGCAATTCGCGCGACGAGATGCAGGAGCGGCTGGCTGAAGGCGATATCCTCGTGCTGTTTCCTGAAGGTACCTCCACCGATGGGCATCAGGTCATGCCCTTCAAGACATCGTTCTTCGGCGCCGCCGAATATGAGGGCGTACTGGTGCAGCCGGTGTCGCTCGCCTATTCCGGCCACCGCAACCTGCCCATGAACCGCAGGCTGAGCCCCTTCTATGCCTGGTATGGCGACATGGACCTGGCGCCGCATCTCTGGGAGGCGCTGCAGACGGGGCCGATCGAGGTGACGGTCGTCTGCCACCCGCCACTTTCCTTGAGCGGCGAGATGAACCGCAAGGCCTTGGCCCGTCATGCCGAACAACAAGTGCGGCGGGGTCTGGTGCTGGCGCTTCACGATCCCGGCAAAATAAGCTAGGACCCATCCCCATGAAAACGCCCGACAGACGAGTCTTCATCAAAACCTATGGCTGCCAGATGAACGTCTACGACACAGAGCGCATGCGCGACGTGCTGGCGCCCTTGGGCTATGCCGAAACCGCAACGGTCGATGATGCCGACCTTGTCATCCTCAACACCTGCCACATCCGCGAGAAAGCCGCAGAGAAGGTCTATTCCGAACTCGGCAAGCTTCGCGGCATGAAGAAAGCCCGCTTGAGCGCGGGCCGTGACATGGTCATCGCAGTGGCCGGTTGCGTGGCACAGGCCGAAGGTGCTGAAATCGTCCGGCGCGAGAAATCGGTCGATCTCGTGTTCGGGCCGCAGAGCTATCATCGTCTGCCGCAGCTTCTGGCCGCGAAGAGGCCGGGCGGCAAACCCATCGTCGAGACCGAATTTCCGGCGGAGGACAAGTTCGAAGGATTGAGCCTCCGCGATCAGCCTTCGCGCGGTGTTGCCGCCTTCCTCACCGTACAGGAAGGCTGCGACAAGTTCTGCACCTTCTGCGTCGTTCCCTATACGCGCGGCGCGGAATTTTCCCGCCCCGTGGCGCAAGTCGTGGAAGAAGCGCGAAAGCTCGCGTCGCAGGGCGTGCGCGAATTCACGTTGCTGGGGCAGAACGTCAACGCCTATCACGGCCCCGATTCCGGCGGCGCGCCCAGGACGCTTGCCGGTCTCGTCGCCGAACTGTCACGGATCGAGGGTATCGAGAGACTTCGCTACACCACGAGCCACCCGCGCGACATGACGGATGACCTCATTGCAGCCCATGCCGGGAACCCGAAGCTGATGCCCTACCTGCATCTTCCTGTGCAATCTGGAAGCGATCGCGTCCTGAAAGCCATGAACCGCGGCCATACGGCGGAACACTACCTGGCGCTTCTCGAGAAGATCCGGCAGGCAAGGCCCGACATGGCGCTGTCTGGCGATTTCATCGTGGGCTTCCCCGGCGAGACCGATCAGGATTTCGAGGCCACGCTCGAGATCGTCCGCCAAGCGCGATACGCCGCCGCCTATTCCTTCAAATATTCGCCCCGGCCCGGAACGCCCGCATCGGAGCTTGAAACCCAGGTGCCGGAGCAAGTCAAATCCGCCCGCTTGGGCAAACTCCAGGCGCTGATCCATTCGCAGCAGACTGCCTTCAACGCCGCGCTTGTCGGCCGCACGGTGCCGGTGCTTCTGGAAAAGCCCGGCCGCGATCCCGGCCAACTCGTCGGCCGCTCGCCCTACCTGCAACCCGTTCACCTTCAGGCCGATAAATCCTTGATCGGGAAGATCGTGGATACCCATATAACAGGTGTTGGAACGAACAGTCTTTCGGGCCATTATGCAAATGCAGCTTAAACGTGGAGAGACGATTCATTGAATCCGCCTGTCACTGCGGTCCAGATCGGCAGCCCCAAAGCCGGCCCCCGTCTTGAAGATTCAAATATTCTCACCCTTTCATTCGACGATAACCGGTTGCTGTCCCTGCTCTGCGGCGAGCATGACGAGAACCTTGCCGTCATCGAGCACAGGCTCAGCGTCGATATCACGCCGCGCGGCAACAGGCTGGCGGTGCGCGGCACCGAACAGGGCCGCAACGCGGCGCGCGATGTGCTGATGTCGCTTTACAACCGGGCAAGGCGAGGGCTGGACGTGACAAAAGGAGAAGTCGAAGGCGCGATCCGCTTGCGTGAAACAACCGAGGCCGAACTTCCGGGCGGCGCCATCCGCACGCGGCGCAAGGTGGTGATGCCGCGCACCCAGACTCAAGGCACCTATATCGAGGCCATCCGCAAAAACGAACTCGTTTTCGGCATCGGCCCCGCCGGCACCGGCAAGACCTATCTGGCGGTGGCCTGTGCCGCCGAAGCCCTCATGAACGGCGAGGTTGACCGCATCGTCCTGTCGCGTCCCGCTGTGGAAGCAGGCGAGCGGCTGGGCTTCCTGCCGGGAGACATGAAGGAGAAGGTCGATCCCTATCTCCGCCCGCTTTATGACGCCCTCTACGATATGCTGCCCGCCAGCCTGGTGGCAA
>JBKJQU010000002.1:0-3698 GCA_046594995.1 Aestuariivirga sp. | reverse complement strand
CCCTTCGACATTGGCGTGAACTATCGCGCCGGCGCGCGGCAGGGGCCTTCCGCCGTGCGCGAGGCCTCACGCCTCATCAGGCGCGTGCACAATGTTTCAGGGATCGCACCCTATGACATCTGCAATGTAGCGGATGTGGGCGATGCGCCGGTGAACCCCATCGACCTAGCGCGCTCGATCACCATGATTGAAGAATTCTTCGTAAAGATTCATGCAGCGGGAGCATTGCCGCTGGCGATCGGCGGCGACCACACCGTGCCGCTGCCGATCCTGCGCGCGCTGGCCAAGGATGGCCCCGTCGGCATCTTCCATATCGACAGCCATGCCGACACGCTGGACACGTTGGCCGACACCAAGATCAACCACGCGACGACGTTCCGGCGCGGCGTGGAGGAGGGGCTGATCGACCCGAAGCGTACGATCCAGATCGGGCTACGTGGCTCGCGCTTCTCGCAAGACGACATCAAGTGGGGCCAGGACGCTGGCTTCACCTGCATTACATTCGAGGACTACGAGGCGATGGGCCGCGCGGCGGTGATTGCCAAGATCCATGAGGTGCTGGGCAATGGCCCAACATACATGACGATCGACATCGACGGGATCGACCCTGCCTGGGCGCCGGGAACGGGCGTGCCGGAAATCGGCGGGCTGACGCCTCGCGAGGTGCAGGTGATGGTGCGGAGTCTGCAGGGCAAGCATCTGGTGGGTGGCGATATCTGCGAGGTGGCGCCTTGCTATGACCCCACAGGAATCACGGCGGTCACCGCCGCGAACCTGATGTGGGAAATGCTCTGCGTGCTGGCAGACTCGAAAGCCAGCCGGAGTTAGCCAAGGTCGGCAGAGAGCGCGCGGGCCACCATTCTCTGAAAATGGTGGACGCCGTGCTCCGACAATTCCGGGTGGCCGGGGTCGATAACGAAGCGGCCCTGGTTGTATCCCTTGGACTTCAATCCGCGCTGGACGCTTTCGCAGAGTGCGATGTCTTCTGGCTGCAAGGTCTTGTCCATGTAGGCCATGGCTTGCCGAACCTGACCGCTCACCTCTGTGGTCGGCAGGAACCAGTCGAGATGCTCGATCGTGCGATCCGTTCCGTCCGGGATCATGATGAGGGCCGAGATGTTCGGCTCGCCCGGATAGACCCAGAGCGTGAGGTTGGGCCAGAGATACCAGCCGGCATAGCCGAAATCGACGTCGCCCTTCTCGAAACTGTAGGCCTTTGCCGTGGTGGTGCGCGGCGCATCAGAAATCTGGCTGACATAGATGCCGTTGATGATGTTCCGGTAGCTGTCCATGTCCACGAGGTCGACGAAGTCGCGGTGCGCCGGATGGCAGTGGTAGCACTCGAGGAAATTGTCGATGACGACTTTCCAGTTGGCATTGATGATGTAGTCGTCGCGCTGCGCGAAAACCATGTCGTCGATGCGCGGGACATATTTGCGGATTTCGTCTTCCAGCGCGCCGCTCTGCTCCTTCAGCGATATGGCGTCCTGATCGAGATTGACGAAGACGAAGCCGCAGAACTCCTCGACCCGCACCGGCTTCAGCGCGAAATCGCAGGCCTTGAAATCCGGCAGGGCCTTGGTGAGCCGCGCGGTGCGCAAGGATCCGTCGAGATTGTAGGTCCAGGCATGATAGGGACAGGTGAAAATGCGGGCCTCGCCTGCGCCCTTGACCAGTTCATGGCCGCGATGCTGGCAAACATTGTAGAAGGCGCGCAGCAATCCATCCTGATCGCGGGTGACGACGACGCCCTGTTCATGGATTTCGGTGGTGATGTAGCTGCCGGGCTTGGGCAACTGGCTCTTGTGGCCGGCGCACCACCAGCTCTTGTAAAAGATCGCAGTCTTTTCGGCCTCGTAGATCGCCGGATCGGTATAGAAACGGGCAGGCAGGGTGAAGGATTCCGAGGCGTTGGTGCAAACGGCCCCTTCGTGATTGCCACGGCGCAGAACCTGAATGTTCATGAGGAGCCTCCCTTGTGCTGGACACTCAGGCTAGCATCAGGCAAATGTGGGTCAAACGATGTAAAATTGGCCTTATGCATTACATTTTATTATGAAAGAGACGTTGCCACCGCTTTCGGCGCTCATCGCATTCGAAGCTGCGGGACGGTTGCAGAGCTTCACCCGTGCGGCTGAGGAGTTGAATGTCACCCAGGCCGCGGTGTCGCGCCAGATCAGGCTGCTGGAAGACCATCTGGGAAAGCCGCTGTTCACACGCGCGCACCGTTCAGTCGAACTCACCAGCGAAGGCCGGAGCTATCTGCACACGATCTTCAACGCCTTGACCCATGTGAGCGCTGCCACACGCGAGCTGAAATCGGCCGGACCGGCATCGAGGCTCAGTGTTGCGGTCGACCAGTCGATTGCGCATCTCTGGCTGCCACAGCATCTCTGCTCGCTGCGGGAGGTCTTCCCGCATGCCGGATTGCGGCTGATCGTAAGTGACGATGAGAAACTCTGCCTTGGCAATGATGTTGACGTGGCCTTGATCCATGGCGCCGGCAATTGGCCAACGCATGAGGGAAGGCTGCTTTTTCCCGAAGAGGTGTTTCCGGTTTGCAGCCCGGCCTATCTGGTTTCCCGGCCTGCGTTGAAGTTGGCGGATCTGAGGGGCGAACGCCTTCTCGATCTAGATGACGATCATTGGAACTGGCTGAACTGGCGGCAATGGCTGACGGGCAAGGGCATCGGCATGGCGGCGGCGCCCCGGTCGCTGACCATGACCAGCTATCCTCTCGTTATCGAAACGGCCCGCCGCGGACTCGGTTTCGCACTTGGATGGCGGGGGCTGGTCGATGGCGATCTCAAGGAGGGGAGTCTGGTGGCGCCCTTCCCGGATTCTCTGAAAAGCGGCCTCGGCTATCATCTTGTCTGGCCGCGCGACCGGCCGCAATCAGGTGCAGCGCGACGCTTCATCGATTGGGCCTTCGAGCGCAACGGCTAGGCAATCCAGCCTTTATTCCCGCGTGGTGCACTGCTAGAAGCGCGTCCGATCAAGAGATTGGACTTTCCCGCCCATGGACGACAAGCCGCAGAAGACCGACCGCTACCGGGACACCGTGTTCCTGCCCAAGACCGCATTCGGCATGAAGGCGGGCCTGCCGCAGAAGGAGCCGGAGCTGCTGAAGCGCTGGGCGGACATGGACCTTTACAGGAAGCTGCGAGAGCAGAGCACGGGGCGGCCGAAATACGTGCTGCATGACGGCCCGCCCTATGCCAACGGGCACCTGCACATTGGGCATGCGCTGAACAAGATTTTGAAAGACATCGTAACGCGCTCGCGCCAGATGCAGGGCTTCGATTCCAATTATGTTCCGGGCTGGGACTGCCACGGCCTGCCCATCGAATGGAAGATCGAGGAGCAGTACCGCGAGAAGGGCAAGAACAAGGACGAGGTTCCGGTCAACGACTTCAGGAAAGAGTGCCGGACCTTCGCCGCCCACTGGATCGAGGTGCAGCGTGAAGAATTCAAACGGCTGGGTGTGACAGGTGACTGGGACAATCCCTACCTCACCATGAACTATCGCGCCGAGGCGCTGATCGCGAAGGAACTGCTGAAGTTTGCGGAGTCGGGCCAGCTCTACCGCGGCTCGAAGCCGGTGATGTGGAGCGTGGTCGAGAAGACCGCGCTGGCGGAAACTTCACATAGATCGTATCGCTCTGATAATCCTGATATTCGATCTCGGCTTCCGCCAG
>JBKJQU010000447.1:0-4803 GCA_046594995.1 Aestuariivirga sp. | reverse complement strand
TTTGATATTGGACCGCCTGAAGGGCGTGGAGCAGGCCTTCCGCCAGAAGCTTGTCGATGAACTGTTCAGCGACATGGACCGTTCGCTCCGCGAAATGGGTGTGGGCGACTTGTCGGTTGGCAAGAAGGTGCGCAAGATGGCTGAGGTTTTCTATGGCCGCATTGGCGCCTATGACAAGGCACTGCTGACAAGCCGTGAAGAACTCGAAGCCGCTATTTCGCGAAACATATTTCCCGAGGGCCTGGTGGGCGATGCCCCGGCCAGGCTTGCCACTTATGTTCTGGACCAGCGCCAGCATCTCGCCGGGCAGGAGGCAAGCGCCATCACCGGCGGCAAGGCCGATTTCAAGGAGCCGACACCATGAAGCGTCCGCCAGCGCCTGAATTCTCCAGACCGCTCCAGACCGACCGCGTTCCCCGCGCCGGCAGTACGGAAAAGCTGAAAGCCGAGCCGCCTGAACTGAAGGCGCTTGCCAAACGCATGAACGTCCCCGCGATCCTTTCGCTGACCGCCGAGATGCGGGCCACCCCTTGGCGCGGCGGCGGCATCAAGCTGGAAGGGCACCTGACGGCGGATATCGAGCAGGTCTCGGTGATCAGCCTGGAAGCTTTCCGCGAGACCATTTCGATCCCGATCTCGCGCTATTTCCTGCCGCCCAACGCCGTCGTCAGGGAAACGGAGGGCGAGGACGACGATGCCGATCCCATCGAAAACGGTTATATCGACTTGGGCGAAGTGACCGTTGAGGCATTGGCGCTCGACCTCGATCCCTATCCCCGGAAGCCCGGCGAGGCTTTTGCCGAGCGTATCGAGGCGGACGACACGCCGCCCGAAAAGGAATCGCCCTTTGCAATCCTGGCCAAGCGCCAGCCGGAGTGACCCCTGGGGCTTGCGCGCCAGCCTTTTCATCCGGCCTTTTTAAAATGACAATTCGCAGGCAATCTCCTAAGGCTTCACGCTGCGGCCGGCCGGCTTCGGCCATCGCGGCAGACAGGTTGGGGCTAGCAGCGGCAAGACTTTGAATACGAAGAAGCATTTGACCATCGCGCTGGATGCCATGGGAGGCGACGCCGGCCCTGACATGGTGATTCCCGGTGCTGCACTGTCGGCTGTGCGCCATCCGGAATTGCATTTCCTGCTGGTGGGCGACCGTACCCGCATCGCTCCGCTTCTCGAGCGTCATCCGAAGCTGAAGGAACGCTCCGAGATCCTCCACACCGAAGTCTTCATCAGCATGGATACCAAGCCCAGCCAGGCGCTGCGCCAGGGCCGCGGCAAGTCCAGCATGTGGATGGCAATCGATGCCGTGCGGACGGGCCGTGCCGACGCCGCCGTATCCGCCGGCAACACCGGCGCCCTGATGGCGATGGCGCGCTTTATCCTGAAGACGCTGCCTGGAATTTCGCGGCCTGCCATCGCCGCCATCTGGCCGACGCTCAGGAGCGAGTCGATCGTGCTCGACGTCGGCGCCACCATCGGGGCCGATGCATCGCAGCTCGTGGAATTCGCCGTGATGGGCGAGGCCATGGCGCGCTGCCTGTTCGGCCTGGAGAAACCGACCGTCGGCCTTCTCAATATCGGCGTCGAGGAAATGAAGGGCGTCGAGCAGGTGAAGGAAGCAGGCCGCATCCTGCGCGAGGCGGAACTGCCTCTTGAATACAAGGGCTTCGTCGAGGGTGACGATATCGGCAAGGGCACCGTGGACGTGGTGGTGACCGAGGGCTTCACCGGCAACATCGCGCTGAAAACGGCGGAAGGCACCGCGAAACAGCTTGCAACCTATTTGAAGCAGTCACTGTCGCGCACGCTGATGTCGAAGCTTGGCGCATTGCTGGCCTCTGGTGCATTTGCGGCGCTGAAAGACCGCATGGACCCGCGCAAGCACAATGGCGGCGTGTTCCTGGGGCTTAATGGGGTTGTGGTGAAAAGCCACGGCGGCACCGATGCGCTGGGATTTGCCACCGCCATCGACGTGTCCCTCGAAATGGTTCGCAACGACCTGGTCAGCAAGATCAAGACCGATGTCGTCAAGATGAATGACCTGATCAAGCCCATGGCGGCGCAGGACAAGCAACCGGAATCAACTGAATGACCGACACCATGCCTCAGGTCCGGCGATCCATCATCATGGGGTCTGGATCGGCACTGCCACTGCGTATCATGACCAATGCGGACATGAGCAAGGTCGTGGATACCAACGACGAGTGGATCGTTGAACGCACCGGCATCAAGGCGCGCCACATCGCCAGTGACGCAGAAACGACGCGGACGCTTGGCGCCGATGCGGCACGCCGCGCGCTGGAGCATGCGGAGATGTCTGCTCAGGATGTCGATCTCATCATCGTTGCAACCTCGACGCCCGATCAGACCTTTCCGGCGACCGCGACATTGATCCAGGCCGATCTCGGCATTACGCGCGGCGCTGCTTTCGATATCCAGGCCGTGTGCTCGGGCTTTGTCTATGCGCTGACAATCGCAGACGCGATGATCAAGGCGGGCCAGGCGCATTGCGTGCTGGTGATCGGGTCTGAAACCTTCTCCCGCATTCTGGACTGGAGCGACCGCACGACCTGCGTGCTGTTCGGCGACGGGGCAGGGGCTGTGGTGCTGAAAGCCGGGATGGTGCCCGCTTCGCCTTCAAGTCCCGGCATCCAGGTGACGCGCATCCGTTCCGACGGTCGCTATCACGACAAGCTTTATGTCGACGGCGGCCCCTCGACCACGAAGACGGTGGGGCACCTCCGCATGGAGGGCCGCGAGGTTTTCAAGCATGCCGTCATCAACATCGCCTCGGTGATGGACGAGGCGATGACGGAAGCCGGCATCAAGCCCGCCGACGTGGACTGGTTCGTGCCGCATCAGGCCAACCGGCGCATTCTGGAGGGAACGGCGCGCAAGCTCGGCATCAGCGAGGAGAGGATCGTCATCACGCTCGACCGACACGGCAACACGTCTGCGGCCTCCATTCCGCTGGCTTTTGACGTAGCGATCAAGGACGGGCGGATCAAAAAGGGCGACATGGTGCTGTTTGAAGCCATGGGCGGCGGCTTTACCTGGGGTGCTGTTCTCGCCCGTTATTGAGAGAACTTGTCTAAGCCTTTGAGTTCGCAATATTTTGGTTGACCGCAAGCCGGTTGCACCATAGTTTTGTCCGCATTGCAGGGGGCTCAGGAATGGCTGGCAAAACGCTTACCCGCGCTGATCTCAGTGAGGCGGTCCATCGCCAGATCGGCTTGTCGCGCAGCGAATCGGCTGATCTCGTGAAAGCCATGCTGGACATGATGTCGGAGCGGCTGGTCGAGGGCCAGACGGTGAAACTCTCGTCCTTTGGCACCTTCATGGTCCGGAGCAAGAACGGCCGCGTGGGCCGTAATCCGAAGACCGGCGAGGAAGTGCCTATCACGCCGCGCCGGGTTCTGGTGTTCAGGCCCAGCCAGGTGATGAAAAACGTTATCAACGGACTTGAAGGCGGTTCGGACGAGGACTGACGTTCTCTACCGAATCTGCCATTGAGGGGTGAGCCATGGTAGAAAAATCCCCCGACGCCTTCCGCACCATCAGTGAAGCGGCAGAAGAACTTGACGTTCCACAGCATGTGCTGCGGTTCTGGGAAACCCGTTTTACCCAGATAAAGCCCATGAAACGGGCTGGCGGACGGCGTTACTACCGCCCGGCCGATGTGGAATTACTGAAAGGCATCCGGAGCCTCCTTTACAAGGAGGGCTACACCATCCGTGGTGTTCAGATGATCCTGAAGGAAGATGGCGCTAGCTATGTGGCGGGCGTCGGACGGGGTGAAGTCGAGCCGAGGAAGCGCAACGGCGAGATGGCGAGCGCGCCGCCGCCCGGAACCGCCAAGGCGGCGCCGCGCGTCAGCAAGGCTGCTGCCGCCAAGGCTGCGGCCGCACCATTGGCCGCCGCTGCGGAGGCTCCCAAGGTTGTGGTCAACCGGCTGTCGGACTCGCATGCCGAAATGCTGCGCTCGGCACTGCGCGACCTGGGCGATGCCCGGAAAATTCTCGATCCCACCCTGCCGCGCTGATCCGAAACCAAGAATAAAGGCCGCTGTGGTTAGAGTGCCTCAAGCGGCGAGAGCTTGTTCTTTCCGCCTGAGGTGGAGCCGGACGAGCGGACATGTCGCTGTGGCGGATGATACTGACGGCAATCAACCTCGTTGGCCTGCGCTTTGGCGGCGCCGCCATGGGGCTGGTCTCGCAGGTGCTGCTGGCCCGCGTCCTGCCGCAAGACGAGGTGGGCGTGGTGCTGATGGGGCTGAGTGCCGCCGCCATCATCAGCCTGCTCATGACGGCGGGCTATCCCTCCCTCACCATGACGATCCTGCCGCGCTATTATGCGCTGGGGCGCAAGCAGCTGGCGGACGCTTTCCACCGCGCGCTGTGGCAGGACTCGCTGGCCGTTTCCGCTGTCCTGGCCGTGGTGGCACTGGCGATCTACTTTTTTCTGCCGCTTGATCCGGCGCTGAAAACCGCGCTCGTCTTTGGCTGTCTGATGGCGCCGGCCTCCTCGCTCATCCGCATCACCAGTTCCGCCGCGAATTCGAAGCGCCGTTTCCAGTTGTCCTATGTGCCTGATTTCATCTTCCGGCCGGGGTTGCTGCTGGTGTTCCTGAGCGCCATGTGGGTGCTGGATCTGAAACCCGCAATGCTGACGGTGATTGGCGTCATCATCGTCATCACCTTTGCGGTCGCGCTGGGGCAGGCCTGGATGTTCGGGTCCGGGGTGCTGCCGAAATCACTTCATGCGGGGCGGCATGACCTGAGGCCGGTTCTCCGCAGCAGGGCG
>JBKJQU010000362.1:0-7783 GCA_046594995.1 Aestuariivirga sp. | reverse complement strand
AATGCCGAACGCTCGGACAGGAAGCCGTAGCCCGGGTGGACGGCCTCGGCGCCTGATTTCAGGCAGGCTTCCACGATGTTCTCGATCAGCAGGTAGGACTGCGCGGCGGGCGGCGGTCCAATCAGGATTTTCTCGTCCGCCATTACCACGTGAAGGGCGCGCGCATCGGCCTCCGAATAGACAGCGACGGTGGCAATCCCCATCTTGCGGGCGGTCTTGATGACACGGCAGGCGATCTCGCCACGGTTGGCGATCAGAATTTTTTTGAACATGGCACCCCTTGGCACTTCCTGGCGGCGCTTCTAGCCCGTGCCTCTTCCCGCGGCAACCATACGAAGGGCGGGGACGGCACGGCCAAGCCGCTCATTTTCAAAGCACATCCGGAATGTTTGCGCTATAGGAGCCGCCCATGAGCGAGATGAATGACATTATCTATGGCGTCCACCCCGTGGCGGAGGCGCTGAAGAATCCTAGCCGCAAGATCTATTCGCTGAAGGCCTCGAAGAATGCCGCCGACCGGTTGGCAGAGGATATCGCGGCGCGCGGCATCACCCCGGAAATCGTGCATCCGAGGGATCTGGACAAGCGGCTGGGCGCGGAAGCCGTGCACCAGGGCCTGCTGATGGAGGCCAAGGCGCTGAGCCAGCCGCGCCTCGACGAGATCGAGAAATCCGGCATCGTGGTGCTGCTGGACCAAGTGACGGACCCGCATAATGTGGGTGCGATTCTCCGTACCTGCGCGGCCTTCAACGTGACCGCGCTGGTGGCCACCGCGCGCCATAGCCCGGAGGCATCCGCCGTGCTTTTCAAGTCGGCTTCGGGTGCCTACGAGCATGTGCCCTTCGTGAAAGTGACAAATCTTTCGCGCGCCATGGCGGAACTGAAGGACTACGGCTTCCGCATCTCAGGGCTCGACAGCGAGGCGCCGGAACTGATCTCCGGGATCGACCGCTCGCCACCCATCGCCATCGTGCTGGGGGCCGAGGGCAAGGGCTTGCGGCAGTTGACACGCGATTCCTGCGACCATCTGGTGCGGCTGGACATGAATGGCCCGATCAAGAGCCTCAACGTTTCGAACGCCTGCGCGGTGACGCTTTACGCGCTGACCCGCTGAAGCCTTGCGGCGTAAGGCAACAGGCATTATGAAGCGTTCGCATTAGCCGGCTTAGCTCAGTTGGTAGAGCACCTGATTTGTAATCAGGGGGTCGCAGGTTCGAGTCCTGCAGTCGGCACCATTTACAATCAACGACTTAGAACTCGATTGTCAATTTTTACCGACCGCAGTGGGACGCATCAGACCCAATGGGACAATGCCGCGGAACTCTTCAGCGAACTCATCAAAGCTGATTGTGACGTCTGCAATAACGTGGCAAATCCAACATGTTGTGATAGCCTCCGCCTTATGAAGAGCCAGATGCGCAATTGGGCACGCGCTATCAAGAGAGACGTGCATGCACTCTATCTGGCAAGCAGTGATCCGCGCGTGCCGTGGTACGCCAAAGCCCTTGCAGTTGTCGTTGCCGGGTATGCGATTTCGCCGATTGACCTCATCCCGGATTTTATCCCGGTGCTGGGATATCTCGATGACGTGGTGCTTCTGCCTATTGGTATCTATTTCGTGGTGAAGCTTATTCCGCCTGATATCATGGCAGAGCATCGTTCCTTGGCGGAAGCCGCACAAGAACGGCCTGTCAGTAGTCTAGCGGCGGCGATTATCGTTGTGTTCTGGATTGCCTCGGTCGCACTGGCAATCTGGCTGGCTTACCATTATCTGCGGTTGGCACCGTGAGCCGACTGGGGAAGATCGTCACCTACACGCTGCTTCTGATCTGGACACTCGTGTGTTTCATTCCGATTTACTGGGTGGCGATTACCTCACTCAAAAGCATCGAGAGCATCGACAAGCCGCCAGGCTACTTCCCGTTTCTTGACTACGAGCCCTCACTTGATGCTTGGCGATTCATCCTGTTCGACCAGAGCGAAAGCCTCGTGACGCGCTTTATCCATTCGGCGGTAATTGGGGGTGCAGCCACCATTTTGACTATCATCGTCAGCGGAATGGCAATCTACGGGTTGACACGGTTTCCGCCAGCAACCCGCTGGACAACGATTACGTGTGCCGCCGTTGCCGCAGGGTGTGCCTTGGCGGGACTTTCTGTCTCGGCGGAGTTGCTGCGGGGCGGGTTATTCGCCGGAGCGATAGCAAGCTCACTCTTGGCGTTCGGCTTTCGTAGGCGAGGGCCAGTCATGTCAGCATCCAGCTTGATAACCCTGATGCTGGCAACCCGCCTACTGCCGCCCATCATCTTGGTGATTCCACTCTACTTGCTGGCCATGGCAACCGGCACACGGGATACGCTTGCGGCAATGATCTTTGTCTATTCCGCCATCAACGTGCCTGTGGCCGTCTGGCTTCTCCTGCCGGTCCTTGGCCCCCGGGCAACGGAACAAGAAGAGGCGGCACAGCTTGACGGTGCTTCTCACCTCGGTATCTTTTTTACCATCCTGCTACCAATGGTGAAGGCAGGTGTCGCTGCCACCGGTCTTATTGTCTTTCTGATGTGCTGGAATGAGTATCTCTTCGCAGCCTATCTGACGGCTGATCATGCGCTGACATTGCCGCCGTGGGCGGTTGGCCAACTATCAATGAAGGAGGCTCAGGTTGGAGGAGAGGCGGAAGAGTGGGCGCACCTGTCGGCGGCAACCATCCTAATGATGATTCCGGCCTTAGCGTTCGGTGCCTATGTCCAGAAACACCTGAGCCGCAGTGTTTTTGGCAGATAGAAGGCCTTGTGAAGGTCGGACGGTACCCCTGACCTTTCGAAGCAGACGCCCTCCCATTTGTTACAAGCAATCACCGATCTTGTACCCGATCAGACCACAGGCTTCGGGCATTTGCGGCTCATCTGACGGCGCGGTCTGGCCGGCTGGCGTAATGGACAGAACTCTCTTTGATTGCAAAGCGGAACTTCCGCACCTGTGAACACTTGTGGGTGTTGGTTGCCAAAGGGGGGTGGCCATGCAAAGTTGTGCAATTGAGACTCCGCACATTGCGGGCAAGTGCGATTTTGCCGCGGAAACACCATTCCGCGATATCACACATACATCGGGGACAAGTGAACATGGCGGATGAACCGCAAGGAACAGGCAATAGTTCCGGGCGCAAGAAGGCCACGACGCCGACCCTGCACGCGGAACCGGCAAACAATGAAACTGCCGTCCAACCGACCGAAAGTGAAGAAGCCGCGCCCGTCGTTGCGGGTGTTCCGATTATCGGCATCGGCGCGTCAGCGGGCGGCATCGAGGCGCTGAGCCTGTTCTTCGACGCGATGCCGCCCGACAGCGGCTGTGCGTTCGTGGTCGTGTTGCATCTCGATCCGAAGCGCGAAAGCGAACTGGCGCGCATCCTTGCTGCCCACACGGCGATGCCGGTCGCTCAGGTCGTGGACGGTATGTTGCTCGCTGCGAACCACGTCTATGTGATTGCGCCCGATACCGATCTGAAGGTCGGCGGTGGCGGACTGCATGTGTCGAAGCCGACGGAACCTCGCGGCCAGCGCCACCCTGTCGATGTGCTTTTCTCGTCGATTGCCGCGGATCAGCGGCAGCGGGCAATTGCCATCGTGCTCTCCGGAACGGGTTGCAATGGTACCGAGGGGTTGAGGGAGATCAGGGCGGAAGGCGGCATGAGCCTGGTGCAATCGCCCGAGACCGCGAAATTCGACGGCATGCCCAGGAGCGCAATTTCGGCGGAAATGGCCGATCACGTCCTTGCTCCCGAAAAGATGCCCGAAATCCTGCTTGCCTTCACAAGGCATGGTTACGTTGCAGCCCCCGCCGGGATCGAGGCCACTTCCCCGGACGGCCACGCGACGCTCAAGCAGCTTCTGGAGTTCTTGCGCGCCCGGGGCGGACATGATTTTCGCAGCTACAAGCACTCGACGCTGAACCGGAGGGTTTATCGCCGCCTCGGACTGAAGAACGTCGAAACGCTGGACGAATACATCGGCTTGCTGCGCAACGACTCCGACGAAGTCACCACACTCGTAAGCGACATGATGATCAGCGTCACCGGCTTTTTCCGCGACGCCGACGCATGGAAAGCTCTCGCCGAACTGGTCATCGCGCCAATGATCGCGGCGCGGGAGTCGGGTGCTTCGATCCGGGTCTGGACGCCAGCCTGTTCCACAGGCGAGGAAGCCTATTCCATCGCCATGCTGGTGACGGAGCATGCTGAAGCCGCGGGGAAGCGTTTCGATCTGAAGGTGTTTGCGACAGATGCCCAAGAAATCAATCTGCGCAAGGCGCGCGATGGGATATACCCGGCCGCTGCCATGGCCGGCTTTCCGGCGCCGCGCATGACGCGCTTCTTCGAAAAGCTCGACAGCTCTTATCAGGTCAGCAAGGAACTGCGCGAAATGGTCGTCTTCGCGCCGCAGAACCTGTTGCGCGATCCACCGTTTTCGCGGCTGGATCTGGTGTCGTGCCGCAATTTTCTGATCTATCTGGAAGCGGATGCGCAGCAGAAGGTCATCGCGCTTTGTCATTTCGCGCTGCGGCAAGGAGGTCACCTCTTTCTCGGCAACGCGGAAACGATCGGGCGGCACGAACACCTGTTCGAAACGGTATCGAAAAAATGGCGCATTTACCGCCGGGCAGGCCCGACGCGGCATGACCTGATCGAGTATTCGCCGCCCTCTGGCCAACCGGAATCGCGTATGGCTGATAGAGCGTCACCGTCAGCTCCCGAGCCGGCCGCTCCGGTTGCCGAAATGGCCCGCCGCGCCTTGCTGGATCGCTACGCCCCGGCATCGGTGCTGATCGACCAGAAGTGCCACGTCGTCTATTTCCACGGTACGACGAGGGACTATCTGGAAAATCCGCCTGGCGAGCCAACCAGAGACTTGCTGACCATGGCGCGTGACGGCTTAAGCACCAAATTGCGGACTGCGATACGTGAAGCGTTGCGGGACAATACAAGCGTAACGGTCAATGCCCGCATCAGGGAGAACAAGACTGGTCAAACGGTCGCGATGACGGTGATGCCACTGCCTCCGTCACCGCAGGGTTCCTTCCTGCTTGTAAGTTTCGCGCCCGCCGTGCCGCAGCCCGATGCCAATCTCGCTTCCGCGCATGAGGACGCGGGTGACGCATCGTCTGGCGAACGTGCTCTTCAGGAAGAACTGAAGGCAACCCGGGCCGAATTGCAGAGCACCATAGAATATCAGGAAACCATCAACGAGGAACTGAAGGCGGCGAACGAAGAAGCCATCTCGATGAACGAGGAGCTTCAATCCACCAACGAGGAACTCGAGACCTCGAAGGAGGAGCTGCAGTCCTTCAACGAGGAATTGAACACCGTCAACAGCCAGCTTCAGCACAAGATCGGCGAACTGGAAAATGCCACCAATGACCTCAACAATTTGCTGGCCGGGTCACAGACGGCGACGCTGTTCCTGGACGAAAAATTTTGCATCAGATGGTTTGCTCCCGCAATCAGGAACCTGTTCGACCTTGCTCCATCGGACATCGGCCGTCCGATTTCTGTGTTCGCGCAGAAATTCGCCGATGAGAACATGTTGCGGGACGCGGAGGCCGTACTGAAGAAGCTTACTGCCATCGATGCTGATGTGCAGGGCGATTCCGGCCGCTGGTATGCGCGGCACATGCTGCCCTACCGCACGCGGGACAACCGCATCGCGGGCGTCGTCGTCACATTCAGCGACATCACCGACCGCAAACGCGCCGCCGATGTCATCAACGATGCGCGCGTCTACTCCGAAACCATCGTGCGAACGGTGCAGCATCCCCTGCTGGTTCTGGACAGCAACTTTCGCGTCCAAACCGCGAACAAGGCATTCCGTGAACTTTTCGCTGTTTTCGACGAGGAACCCAAAGGGCATGTTATCTTTGAGCTTGGAACCGGCGAGTGGAAAGACCCGCCGCTGCGGGCTCTTCTGGATAAAGTCCTTTCGGAGGACTAGGAAGTCCACAATTTCGAGTTCGAGCAGGATTTCCATCTGACCGGACGACGATCAATGGTGCTGACCGCGAGCCAGTTACGACTACAAGCAGGCCATGACAACCTCATCCTGATCATCATCGAAGACATCACCAAACGCAAGCGTTTCGAGGAGCATCGCGAAGTGCTGGTCGGCGAGCTCAATCATCGGATCAAGAATGTCATGGCGACGGTGCAGGCCATCGCATCGCAGACGCTCAGCAGCGCCACGTCGATGGAGGAAGCACGCGAAACTTTCGGATCGCGCCTGATCGCGTTGGGCAGATCGCACGACTTGCTGACCCGTGAAAACTGGGCCGGCGCGAATTTGCGCGACATTGTGACGAACACGGTCGAGCCTCTCTTTGCACAGGAGAACCGCTTCCGGATCGAGGGCCCATACCTGTGGCTGGAACCAAGCGCCGCGCTCTCGATCGCAATGGCACTGCACGAACTCGTCACCAACGCCGCGAAATACGGTGCGCTTAAAACCCCGGAAGGCCAGGTTGCTGTAACCTGGCGGCTTGTTGGCGATGGCAAGGATCGACGGCTGTCCTTGCAGTGGAGGGAGAGCGGTGGCCCGCCTGTCACCCAGCCGGCACGCAAGGGGTTCGGCTCACGCCTGCTCCAGCGCGTACTGGCGGCGGAACTGGCCGGAGAGGTGGGGATTTCCTATGAACCTGCCGGCGTCGTCTGCACGGTTGATGCTCCAATGCCTGACGGTGCCGCAAAAGGTGAGACTAATTGACAGGACAGACAGCGAAACGGGTTCTGATCGTCGAGGATGAAGTCCTACTTGCGATGCATCTGGAGTACTTGCTGAATGAACTCGGGCATGAGGTCGTCGGCCAGGCCAGGCGCATCGATATGGCCATGGAGCTTGCCCGCACGAGTGACATCGATTTCGCAGTTCTCGATATCAACGTCGCGGGCTCGACATCTTTTCCTGTCGCCGACATTCTGCGCCAGCGCGGTATTCCATTTGCCTTTGCATCGGGATACGGGGCCGAGGGCCTGATGGATGGATACCGTGATTCACCGGCTTTGAGAAAGCCTTATGGGCAAAAAGACCTGGAACGGACCATCGCACAAGCATTGCGCAGTTAGCCCCGAGAACCCGATCGCATCCAGCCTGCAGAAACCGCCAATCTATCCGAAAGAACTGGATTCAATATCGCGGCCATGGGCAACGGCGGGCCGGCGGGAGGTTTCCGGCGTGAGCCATTCCTGTTCCACCAGGTCGCGGAGTTTGTAGGCCCGATCCAGCGCCTGCTTGCTGGCCGCATGCCAATCGCTGGAGGAAGCGGAACCTGCGCCGCCCTGTTCGGCCATCTGGAGGCAGAACTCCGCCCGCTCGTTGAGAAACCGCACCGCAGCCCGCATGACTTTTTCCATTTCCTCGAATTGAGCTGAAGCCATGATCTCTGCCGTATAGGTGTGCCCGATGTGGCAGCGGAAGTTAACAATTGATCCCACATTGAACCTGGTCAGTGCGCCGCCACAATCCGGGCAGGTGACAGTCGACGGCCGTGCAAACTTCTGGCCGTTCACAACGTCGGGCTCTTGTCCATCCAGTTCAGGCGCGGCTTGGGGCATCACCATTTTCTTCCGATCCTTTTGATCGACCAGTTCAACAAGCAAACCGGCCATTTCCGCGAGTGGCACCGAGTAGTCCAGCACAACATGCTCAGCCGCGCTTAGCGGCATTTCGGAATAAGCGGCGTCGTCCGGGTGCTGGCTTATCGCAACACCGCCTTTGCGCTTGATTTCGAACAGGCCCAG
>JBKJQU010000341.1:0-6912 GCA_046594995.1 Aestuariivirga sp. | reverse complement strand
GTATCGCCCTTCAAGCCCGGCCCGATGGCGGCGATCTGCTCGCCTTCGATGAGGATATCTGAAACGTAAGTGCGGTCGGCTGCGACAATCGTACCGCCTTTGATGACCTTCGACATTCTATTTCTCCCGTTTGAAAGCGTTTAACGAATGGATAGTTGGTCCGTCACACCTCTGGTGGAGGGATGGCGCCTTTGCGTTCGACAATAAGGCGATAGGCCTCCGGCTCGCGGTGCATCGCGAAATTGAAGATCGTCTCGCGGTAGCGCTTCCCAAGGTCCAGGTCGCATCGCGCGGTAATGATCTCGTCGTCCAGTGATATGGCTTGGGCAACGATCTCGCCCGAGGGCGCGATGATGACGCTCTGCCCTACCATCTTTGAACCTTCCTCCGTTCCGCACTTGGCGGTTCCGATGACCCAGGTCGCATTCTGATACGCCCCGGCCTGCATGGAAAGATGATTATGGAAGCTGGTCAACCCATCGATATCGGCATGGCCGGTGTGGTCAAAAGGCGTGTTGTAGCCCAGCATGACCATCTCCACCCCCTGTAGACCCATGACCCGATAAGTTTCGGGCCAGCGGCGGTCGTTGCAGATGCACATGCCCATCACGCCACCAAAACCGCGCCAGACGCCAAAGCCGAGGTTGCCCGGTTCAAAATATCTCTTTTCCAGATGCTGGTGCACGCGGTTGGGTTGCGGCTCGTTATGGCCCGGAAGGTGAACCTTCCGGTACTTGCCGATGGTTTCGCCATTACGGTTCACGAGGATCGAGGTGTTGAAACGGCGCTTGCGGCCTTCCTCCATGACAAGTTCTGCAAAGCCAAGATAGAATCCGACACCCAGCTTCTTCGCCTCGTCGAACAGCGGCTGTGTAGCGGGTCCCGGCATTTCACTTTCATAGTAGCTGTCGAGTTCTGCCTCGTCCTCGATGAGCCAGCGCGGGAAGAATGTGGTGAGCGCCATTTCGGTGAAGACGACGAGGTCCGCGCCCCGCTCCTTTGACTGGCGCATCAGCGCAATGAGCCGGTGGACCGTATCCTTGCGGGATTCTGACTTGGCGATTGGCCCCATCTGGGCCGCGGCAGCCTGAATGATCCGTGTCATGATTTTCTCACTGATGAAGGCCGCACAGGGCGACAAGATGACGGTAGATTTCGGTGTGATCGGCTTCAGCGCCGAGTGCTGTTGAGGCCTCGGACCAGAGTTCAGCCGTATCCTGGGCAACAGTGGCATTGACGCCGAGTTCGCTGGCAAGGCCCGCGGCAGTCTGGAGATCCTTCGCCATCAGCGCCATCGAGAAGCCGGAGGCGAAGGTTCCCGACAGGATGAAGGGCTTCATTTTCACTTCGGTGGAATTGTTGCGGCCGGTCGACGCGTTCATCACGTCGATGAGTACATTGCCGTCGATGCCGAATTTTTCGGCGATGATTGCCGCCTCGCAGGCCGCCTGCAGGCCAGCGGCCGAAACATAGTTATTGAGCGCCTTCACCGCATGGCCAGAACCAACGGAGCCAGTCTCGAATATGCTTTTGCCCATAGCTTCAAACAAGGGCCGCGCTCGCGCGATCTGCCGAACGTCACCGCCTGCCATGATGGCAAGCGAGCCATCGGCGGCGCGTCTCACGCCACCCGAAACGGGCGCGTCGATCAGAGCGATTCCGAAAGATGCAAGGTCATCCGCCAGCGCCCGCGTTCCCATTGGCGCAGATGAGCTCATATCTATGACCAGCGCGTCAGCCCCCAGAACAGGGCTCACGCCAGCTGCTCCCAGCAGCACATCGCGGACGATGGCGCCCGTCGGCAGCATGGTGATCACGGCGGACACACCCTGGCAAGCGTCGCGTGCTGTGGCGAAGATCTTGCCCCCTCGCTGCGCGAACATATCCAAAGCTGTTATGGAGGTATCCGCGCCAAGAATGATAAAACCGGCATCGATCAACCGCGCGGCCATGGGAAATCCCATCGCACCAAGCCCGATGAAAGCTACGCGGTCAATCCCACTGGCGGCCGTCTCACTCAATGTTCATGTCCTTGAAAACTTCCTTTGCAATCCGGAAGCAGTCGAGAGCAGCCGGAACGCCACAATAGACCCCGATCTGCAGAAACAATTCCTTCAACTCAGCCTTGGTCACCCCATTGTTCAGGGCGCCACGGACATGCAACTTGAACTCATGCGGCCGATTGAGTGCCGCGATCATCCCGAGATTAAGAATTGATCGCGAGCGGCGGTCGATCCCGGGCCGGTTCCAGATTTCATCCCAGCACCACTCCGTTGTGAACTGCTGCATCGACCAGTTGAAGTCGTCGGCCTGTTCCAGAGAACGATCAACGTATTCGGAGCCGAGCACGGCACGGCGGGTCTTTAGTCCACGTTCAAATTTTTCCGACCTCGGTTTTGCGGATGTCATGATTAAACCGTCTCCCTTGGTCTTTGCCGTTCCCGGTCACATCACACGGCCACGACGCGTTCGAATTCGAGTGCCGCAGACAGCAGCCGCTCGTCCTCGCCGTGCGGCGCGGAAAACAGGATGCTTGTTGGCATTCCATCGTGATCCACCCCGTTTGGCATCGCAACAGCGCAGAGATCGAGAATATTTCCGAGCATGGTGTTTCTGAGCGCCAGCAAATTGACCTTGTGAAACACTTCGTCGCTCTTCTCCAGAGGACCGATCTCCGGCGCGGTGATGGGCGACGTCGGCATCACCAGCAGGGCACCGCGAAGCTGGCGTGTGAGCTTCGGGATCATGCGATGGCGACCCCTCTGGATCGATAGCACGTCGAAGGCCGTCATCCTCTTGCCGTCGACGATGCGCTTCACGACGCGCCTGTCGATTTGACCGATGTTATCGCTGTCAACCAGTTCATGATACTCGCAATAGGCCTCGGCAGCCGTCAGCGTGCCATGGCGGGCATTCATCTCGATGATCTCATCCAAGACGTCGATCCGCTCATGGCGGATCGCGACGCCTGACCGGGCCAGCGCATCGAGCGAGCGTTCGAAATTGGCGGCAACCGCCGGCTGGGCATTGTTCATCACGACGTTGGTCGGAAACAGCAGGGATATTTCCTGCAAATCGCCCCGGAGAACTTCAGCTGATATGGCGCCCCGCAAAGCGCGGTCGAGGAGAATACAATCCTCCACCGAGCGTGCCAGCGGGCCGATGGTGTCGTAGGTTCGCGCCAGCGGAAAGAGGCCGGTCGCATCGATCCGCCCGCAACTGGTCTTGTAACCCACGACTCCATTAAATGCGGAGGGGATGCGCACCGAGCCGCCCGTATCCGTGCCAATGGCGCAAGGAACGAGTTTCGCTGCGACCGCAGCGCCGCTGCCCGATGAAGAGCCCCCCGGCGAACGGGGCGTCTTGCGATCGTTTGGATTGAGAGGCGTGCCGAAATGGGGATTAAGCCCAATGCCGGAATAGGCCATCTCCGTCATGTTCAGCTTTCCCATCGTGATCATGCCAAAGGCCGCTGCGTTTGCGGCGCAGGCGACATCAGCAGTCTTGATCGGCCCGTCGCTGAAGTACTTCGATCCAGCCGTCGTGGGTGCTCCGGCAATGTCGATCAAGTCCTTCCAGGCGACAGGAACGCCATCGAGCGCCGACAGCGGCTTACCAGAGCGATAGCGCCCGGTGGCCGCTTTCGCCTCCGCGCGGGCGCGCTCGGCTGTCACCGTGATGAAGATGTTGTCTGACCGCGCGGCCTCGATCCTCGCGAGCAAGCATTCCACGATTTCGTCGGGGGTGGTTTCCCCTGACCGATAGGCGAGAGCCGTTCCAGCGCCGGTGCGGTTTGCAATTGCTTCAATGTCCGTCACGTCAAACTCCCAAATCCTGCCGGCCAGGTGTCAGATTTCTCCGATCGACCGACCAAGATCACGGCACTCATGAGGGACGCCGCCGCCTTCACTGACTATGCTTTTCAGTCACTCAGTGGCTTGAATTCGCGTAAGGGTCACCCGCTGCCCCTGTATCGACCTTCGAGAGCGTGTGGACATCGGCCTTGAGCCAGCTGGCTGTGACCGCGTCGCCCCTGTCCACCGGCTCGGCGAAGTAATCCGCATCCGACACATTGGCCACAAATAGATCGCCACCGAGATCGAGCGTGACCTTCACGTAGCTGCCCTGATATTCCGTCGATTCAACCACGCCTGAAATCTCGTTCACGGCGGTCGATTTTTCAGCGAGGGGACGTCTACGCAACTTGATCCGGTCGCGACGCACCGAAATCGACATGGGATTGCCCTGCGTGGCCGATGCCTCGACTGCAGCGGCCTCGAACGTGGCTCCTCCGGCGGCTGTGATCCTCACCACCCCGCCCGTCACCTTATCGACGGTTCCGGTCAGGACATTCTGGCCTCCCATGAAACGCGCAACGTATGGCGTCTTCGGACTGTCGAAAATCTCCTTCGCAGTCGCCGCCTGGTCGATACGTCCGGTGTCCATCACGACGACCATGTCGGCGAGTGCGATTGCTTCCGGCTGCGTATGCGTCACGTGGACGAAGGTGATGCCGAGTTCGCTCTGCAGGCTCTTCAGTTCACCGCGCATCTTCAGGCGCAGGAATTCGTCGAGCGCGGACAGCGGCTCGTCCAAGAGCAGCACGCGCGGGTTCGTGATGAGCGAGCGTGCCAGCGCCACGCGCTGCTGCTGCCCGCCGGAAAGCTGCGCCGGCATGCGGTCCTTTAGATGATGGAGTTGCACCCGCCGCAACATCTCCTCTGACTTCTGCCGCCGCTCGTCCCTCCCGACATCGCGCATCTTGAGATAGAAGGCGACGTTGTCGAGAATGCTGAGATGCGGAAACAGGGCATAGCTCTGGAACATCATCGCGGTGCCCCGCTCGACCGGCGTCTTGCCCACAACCATCTGGTCGCCGATATAGATTTCGCCGGAGCTTGGCGTTTCATGCCCCGCGATCATGCGCAGGATCGTCGTTTTTCCGCAACCCGACGGTCCCAGCAGGCAGCAATAGGAGCCATGTGGAATGGTCAAGTCGATATTCTGCACGGCATAGCTGTTGCCGAATTTCTTGGCGATGTTCACAAGGCGAATTTCACCCGACTCGTGACGGTTCGGTGCCGCCGCGGCGATCGCTGTCATGGTACTGGCAGTCTTGTTCATGTTTGTCATGACCGTTTGCGTTGAATGAAAAAGATCGATGAGAGCGCAATTGCGATCACGATGAAGGAGACAACCGTCGTCACCGTGCCGAGCGCATAAAGTGCGGGAGAAGTAACGTTTGTTGTCATGGTCCAGATTTCGAGAGGAAGTGAATTCCTGGAGCCGATGGTGAGCCAGCTGCGCGGGAATTCATCATAGGAGAGCGTGAAGCCGAACAGCGCCACCGCGATCATGCCAGGGAAGACGATCGGCACGACGACTTCCCTAACCGTTTTCCATTTGGTGGCGCCGAGATCATAGGCGGCCTCCTCATAGGAAGGATTGAGGCGGCCGAGCACGGCAAACATGATTAGAAGTCCGAACGGCAATGCCCAGGACAAATGCGCGCCAAGGCCCGAGGTATACCAGTTCGCTGAAATGCCGAGGTAGCGGAACGTCACCAGGATGCCGATCGACAGCACCAGTCCGGGCACAATCAGGCTGGCGATGGCGGTATAGAAGATCGCCGTGGCGCCCTTGAACCGGCGCCGGAAGGCAAAGCCGGCGCTGACGGAGATCAGCACCGTCAGCACCATGACGATGCCGGCCATCGGCAGGGAGCGGTAGAAAGCCCCCACCACGTCGCCCGTCCGCCGCGGGCTGAACAATTCGTCGAACCACATCAGCGACGGCTCGCGCAGTGGAAACACCAGGGATGCGGATGGTCCCTGGAAGGACAGGATCAGCACGCCGATCATCGGGCCGTAGAGGAAGATGACAAACAGCGTGAACAGGGTGGCGAGAACGTAGAACGTCCAGGGCCTGGGACCATAGGAAGGTGCAGCGGACATGATTACCTCACGAGTTCCTTGCGCACGTCGACCAGCCTGAAGATCGCGGCGGCAATCAACAGCACGATGATGAGAAGGATGACGGCATTGGCCGCGGCGCGCAGATAATTCAGGAATTGCAGGTCATTGAAGATGCCGGACGTGACCGACCCGGACAGTCCGCCGCTCATCACCGTCACTACGAAGAAATCGCCCATCACCAGCGTCACCACGAACAAGGAGCCAAGCGCGATGCCGGTCTTCGACAGCGGCAGAACCACGTTCCACACGACGCCCCAGCGCGTGGCGCCGGCGTCGATTGCCGCCTCGAGCAGCGACTTGTCGATCCGCGCCATCGAATTGAAGATCGGCACGATCATGAACAGCGTGAACAGATGGACGTAGGCGACCACCACGGAGAAGTCGGAGTAGAGCAGCCAATCGATCGGCTGATCGATGGCGCCGAGCTTTAATAACGCGCTGTTGATCAGCCCCTCCTTGCCGAGCACAGGACGCCACGAAATCATGCGGATGATGTTCGAGGTCCAGAACGGGACCGTACAAACGAGGAAAAGCCCTATGGCCACCAGGAGACTGCGAACATGGAAGACGAGGAAATACGCAATCCAGAACCCCAGCACGAATGTGATGACGAGAACGATCAGCGTGAATTTCAAGGTCGACAGATAGAGCGTCCAGGTCGTGGGATTGCTCAGAAGATCGTAATAATTCTTGAAGGTGAAGTCGGGCACCAAGCCGACGAGCATCTGGTAGCGGAAGAAGCTGACGGCCACCACCAGCGCCACCGGAATGAGAAAGAAGAAGACCAGCGCCACCGTCAGAGGCGTGACCTGCAGATAGATCATCAGCAGGGAGGATTTATTGCCGTTCGACGATGCAGCCATGACAAGTTCCCGATGGAGCGGTCGCTCCATGAATGATGGACGCCGAATGATCGACAGGGAGACCAGGGTGGCAG
>JBKJQU010000423.1:0-11850 GCA_046594995.1 Aestuariivirga sp. | reverse complement strand
CAGCGTATGTGTAGAGCCGGATATCCATCTTGCGCTGCACGGGCGCGCCGTCGAGTTGAATCATCCTCTGGCCTGGTGCTGCAAAAGCCTGCGCTACATACTCGCTGTTAGCGATCTCAGCCCATACTCCCCTCGTGACTTTGTCGCCGCGATAGACCGCCTTCCCACCATAGCCAGACAAGGGTTTGAAGAACAGGTTCTTGCGGTGACGCCACATATCTTCGGCATTTTCAGGGGTAATCAATGTCGTTGACGGAATTCCCGATAGACGCAGCCGCATCTCTTCCGAGAGCCCTGCCGACTTTAGCCACGCAGGGTCAGACAGCAAAGTGAGGTTGCGTTTGACCGCGTAAATGGCATGATTGTGAGGGTTTGGCGTGACTACAACCGCATCGTCCTGGTAGGCCGTCGCAAGAGCTGCATGACCGGGTTCTGCCAACGTGAAGTCGACGAGCCGGTTATAGATGAGATCAATCTCCTGCCCATCCAGAAGGAGTTTGCCAGCCTTGTATTCGAGTGCTGATCCGTCTCCGATCACGGCCTCAATGCCATTCTTGTGTAACAGCTGCCGCGCTAGAATGAACTCTGGGAACAGATATTGTTCTACAGGTCGGTCATCGATAATCGCCACCCGGCGCGGCCGGCCTTTCCCACGCTGGAGTTGCCATTCCGACATAAATACCTCGAGGGCCTGGACGTCGAAGTCTTCCGTGTTCATGGCGATCAGGCCGCGCTCGATTTCGCTGCAACAGGCTTTCTGGGCTTTGGCGAGCAAGGCGTTGATGAAGGCGCCGCCGGCGTTGGTGTTCACCTCGATGAGCTTCGGCCCGCTGTCATCGAGATGGAAATCATAGCCCATGAACGCGCCGACTGGTCCGAAATCCCTTTGCGCTATCTCCGGTGCCCATGCGAGCACTGCGCTCTGATAGCCGGAAAGTCTTGTCGCCGCCTCGATGGCTTCGACGATTCCGCGCATGTGCGCGATGTCATCCGACGAGAGGAACACCGCGACATTCGAAAGCAAGTTTGGCCTGCTTTCAAGATACTCCATGTTAAAAGCGGGATCGTTCGCCGCGCGTCCAACGCTGTCCTGTAGGAGTTTGCGGTCGAGGGTAGTACAGAGGCAATGCTGGTTCAGGCGGTCAGAAAGAGTGCCTTCTCCGGGACGGTGCCCTGCGCCACAAGGCAAGGTCATGGGATCCTCTGTGGTGAACATAAACTGGAAGTTTCATCTGCCACCGCATTCCATAGGATGATTGCGGGCTCGGCGGCAAGCCGGTGTCCGTAACCCAAAATACTGAGTGAAGCCGTGTCGAGCAGAAAACGCAGCGCATTTTCGATCTCCAGCCCGATCCACCGCGTCGCCAGAACACGTCCGAAGTGGCCGTGTGAGAAAATGGCGATATCGCCCTCAAGACTGCGAAGTCTTGTGATGAGGCTATCAGCACGCAAGGTAACCTCAGTGGGGGATTCGCCACTCGGGCACCCATCTCGAAAGATGTTCCAGTCTGGCTCTGTCTCGCGGATTTTGCTGCTCTGCAAGCCTTCGTAGTCGCCATAGTCCCACTCCGCGAGATCCGGATCAATTTCCACGCTGCTCTTCAAGTTAGTTAACTCTGACGTTCGCCGTGCGCGCTTGAGCGGGCTGGTAAACACCCTTGCAAAACTTGCTCCATTAAGCCGTTCTGCCAGTTTACGGGCATCTCCTTCGCCCTTTGCGGTCAATGGAATGTCAGTACGACCCGTGTGCCGGCCAGACAGCGACCAAGCTGTTTCTCCGTGTCGAACCAGATATAGGCGTTGGAGCTTCGGCATGAGATTACGCGCGTGCTCTCCACTGCCAGTCGCGGATTTCCGGCATGTCCTCGCCGTGCTCGGCGATGTAACGTTTGTGCTCAACCAATGTTTCGCTGAGCGCCTGTTTTACTGAGGCTGCGTTGGCACCAAGCTGTGGTACACGGTCGATGGCGTTTGCCACGAGATGGAACCGGTCAAGGCCGTTCATCACCACTTGATCGAAGGGCGTGCTAGTGGTGCCTTCTTCCTTGTAGCCATGAACATGGAAATTCTGGTGATTGGCTCGGCGATAGGTAAGGCGGTGAATCAGCGAGGGATAACCGTGGTAGGCGAATATGACCGGCTTATCGAAAGTAAAAAGTCGGTCAAAGTCTGCGTCGCTCAGGCCATGAGGATGATCGTCCTGCGACTGGAGCTTCATCAGATCGACGACGTTGACGACCCGAACTTTCAGTTTCGGGAAATATGTCCTCATCAAATCGACGGCAGCCAAAGTTTCGAGCGTTGGGACGTCGCCGCAGCACGCCATAACCACGTCTGGTTCGCCGTCCTGGTGATTGCTCGCCCAGTTCCAGGTCCCTATTCCGGCCGCACAGTGCTGAATGGCAGCGTCTAAGTCGAGCCATTGAGGGGCGGGCTGCTTGCCGGCGATGACGACATTCACATAGTTGCGGCTGCGCAGGCAATGGTCGGTCACCGAGAGCAATGTATTGGCATCGGGAGGCAGATAGACGCGGATGACTTCGGCTTTTTTGTTGACGACGTGATCGATAAAGCCGGGGTCTTGATGAGTAAAGCCATTATGGTCCTGGCGCCAGACATGTGATGTCAGCAGATAGTTCAGCGAGGCGATGGGCCGGCGCCAGGGGATTCCACGGGTCACCTTTAGCCATTTGGCGTGCTGATTGAACATTGAATCGATGATGTGGATGAAGGCCTCGTAGCATGGAAAAAAGCCATGGCGGCCGGTGAGCAGATATCCCTCCAGCCAGCCCTCGCACTGGTGCTCGCTCAGCATTTCCATCACCCGGCCATCGGGTGCGACGTGCTCGTCGAAGTCAAAGATTTTGGCGGTCGAGCAGCGGTTTGTCACCTCAAACACGGCGCCCCAGCGGTTCGAGGTCGTTTCATCCGGACTGAAAACGCGGAAGTTCTCTGGGTTGTGTTTTATCACATCGCGTATGAATTCTCCTTGCACGCGAGTGGCTTCGCCGTTCACAAGGCCAGGTGACGTCACAGATATCGCATAATCGGCAAAATCCGGCAGATGCAGATCCTGCAGCAGCAGACCGCCATTGGCGTGGGGATTGGCGCTCATGCGGCGGACGCCCTTGGGTGCTAGGTCTGCCAAATCAGCACGCAATTTTCCCGCGCCGTCGAACAACTCTTCGGGACGGTAGCTCTTCAGCCAATTTTCCAGCAGCGCCAGATGTCCCGGTTTGTTCATTTCACCCATCGGAACCTGATGTGACCGGAATGTCCCCTCTGTCGGCTTTCCATCCACTACCCTCGGGCCGGTCCAGCCTTTAGGTGAACGCAGGATAATCATCGGCCAGCTTGGACGTTTACGGAACCCGTTGGCACGGGCCTCGCGTTGGATATTTCGTATGTCCGTCACAACAGTATCGAGGGTTGTTGCCATGAGCTGGTGCATCGCCATCGGGTCGCTGCCCTCGACGAAATGCGGCGTATAGCCGTAGCCGCGGAACAGGGCTTCCAACTCATCATTGGGCAGGCGTGCCAACACCGTCGGTCCGGCGATCTTGTAGCCATTCAGGTGCAAAATGGGTAGCACCGCACCGTCGTGCACGGGGTTCAGAAACTTGTTGGAATGCCAACTCGTCGCCAGCGCTCCCGTTTCCGCTTCACCATCGCCGACAACACATGCGACGATCAGGCTGGGATTGTCGAATGCAGCGCCATAAGCATGAGACAGCGCATAGCCCAACTCGCCGCCTTCATGTATCGAACCCGGTGTCTCGGGCGCGACGTGACTTGGAATGCCGCCGGGAAACGAGAACTGTTTGAACAGCCGTTTCATGCCGGCCTCGTCCTGCGATATCTCGGGGTATACCTCGCTGTAGGTTCCCTCGAGATAGGCGTTCGCAACCAGCCCCGGCCCGCCATGGCCCGGCCCGGTGATGTTGACCACGTTCAAGTCGTATTCTTTGATGACACGGTTCAGGTGGGCGTAGATGAAATTAAGCCCTGGCGTCGTGCCCCAGTGACCAAGCAGGCGAGGCTTGACATGCTCCAGCGTGAGCGGCTGCTTGAGAAGGGGATTGTCGTAAAGATAAATCTGCCCAACCGAGAGATAGTTCGCCGCCCGCCAATAGGCATTCAGCTTCCGCAGCATTTCAAGGCTCAGGCTCTCAAAGATAACGTTCATTGTTCAATTTGCCTTCTTTGCACCAGCACCGACGATGCCGATAGTTTGAAATGATGTCATCGATCGCTATCGGCGCAGATCCGCGCTCGAGGCACCAAGGCGGTCAATCTTGGAACCACCGTCCAGCCAGATTGTAGCAATGGGCAATGATAACTCCGCCGATGCCACCAGCGAGAAAAGCAAAAAACCCACCGATCAGGAGCGCGTTCAACGAACCAACCGGTTGCAATGTAAACAAGCTTACGAAGCCATGCGGAAGCACAAGAGGGAGCCCGAGCGCCACCCCCACCCAGCATAGAGCGAACATAATGAGCGTCGAGAACGCGCCAGTCGATGCGCTGCGGAAGTAACCAAGCACCCTTGTGGAAGACATTGGATTTACGTGGGTCATTGTGTTCTCCAGTAATAGCCAGCCAGTTGCGATCGATTAATTCGCCAGACAGCCGTTTCGGGTTGTGTGGAGCGGCAGGTCATACCACTCCACCGATGTATTGTGTTTAAGCCGCGGCTTGATGCGATCCGTAGCTGGTGCGAGGCGAATCCATACCTCTTACGTCCTGATGAAGATCAATACGCGCAGGTTCCATCGTTTCGAGAATTGCCTTGGCCCGCGCCATCTCATCAACTGAGCCGTTTGCCACAATCAGAAAAGCATCGGTCTTTTGGGCAGCTTCATATTCGATCACGCTATTCTCGGGAACGCCAATACTGAAAATCGCCGCTCCTATCGCGCTTAGGCCGCCGACAACAACCGCTCCCTCGACTGCCGCAAACACCATCGCCGCCAGATGCCCAAGTACCACGACCGATCCAATCAGCGGAAGCGTCAACATCATGCCGCCAAAGAAGAGGCCTCAAAGGCCGCCCCATATCGCGCCATTTTTTCCCCAGAACATGATGCGATCACCGGCATTGTAAAAACCCACGACTTTCTCTTCAGAGTGATAGCCTTTGCCGATAATAGTAAAGTGCGCGATATTGAGTCCGCCTTCCGAAAGCTTGCGCACGGCGGCTTCGGCGGTCTCATGATTGGTAAAAATGGCGACGATTGCGTCATTCTTGGTCATGGTAAGCTCCTTTTGGGTTGAAGTTCAGGCGGCAGTCCTGCCGGGTGTGGCGGCCCTGCAGGTTTTGACAGATGGTGATAGCCGCTGCCCGCGACAGCTTGGTTTGGTTTGCGTACTACGAGAAATTTTGGAACGCCAAGGCTCAGGAGGGCACCTAACACGATCAGCAAGGTAGCGAACAGAAAGGAGGCGTCTGGAAGCCAGGGTACTTCGAACAAAAGACCTCCAGCCACCGACCCTGCAGCTGCGCCCAGGCTCGCTGCGGCCGTTTGTTTGCCGAGTTCGGCTCCCTGTGCTTTGCCAGCTTTGCTCGAGATCCAGTAAGTCAGGATCGGCGACAAAATGCCGGCGCTTGCCGCGACTGCGCCGATGACAAGTAGCATCAGCGTGAAATCGGTAGCGCGCGGAACGAGAAATAGTCCAGCGGCCAGAACAGCAAGGCCGGGTGCGATAAACCAGCGCGTCATTTCGGGCTTGATCCAAGGCGAGAAGACGATGGCCTGCGCGACGAACATCACCAGGCTGCACAGCGTGAACATCGCGGCGATCTGGTACTGCGTCAGCCCGAGTTCCTGTTTCCCGCGCAGCGCCAGTCCAACCTCGAACACGCCTATTCCAGCAGAGACGATGAACGCCAATGCGAGCAGCTTGGGGACGAGCCAAGCAGTCGGCTTTGACGCAAAGTCATCGTGCTGGGCGCAAGCATCCAGCGTCCTGGTTCTTTCCACTTTGAAAAACACACCGAGCGCTACCAAAAGGCTCAAGATCGCAGTCGCTGCGAGCGGAATGGCAAGTGACCCTGCTAAACCTGCGGCGGGAAGCCAGCCGGCAGTGACGCTCACAATCAGTACACCTAGCATGGGTCCGAGCAGAAATCCGCTGATGCCCGCAAGACTGACGAAAGTCAGGCTGCGGGCTCGCGCCTCTTCGGTCGTAGCGAGGTCGCCAATCGCGGCCAATGCGACCGGGGTCACTGCGGCGGCGAACATCCCGCTTAGGAAGCGCTCGGCGTAAACTGCGGGGATGTTCTCGATGAACGCGAAAGTCAGCATTGCCGCGCTGAACCCGATCAACCCGATCAACCCGATCATGAGGATGGTTCGACGGCCAAACCGGTCGGACAGACGTCCCCAGACTGGGGCAAACAGAAATAGCGACAGCGTGTAAAGTCCGGTCAGGAAGCCGGTGGCACGGGAAACCTGAGTTGCATCTGAACTCGCGCCGAGCAACCGCTCGATCAGATACGGGAGGAGAGGAAGCAGTACACCGTATCCCATCGACACCGTGAAAACCGCCAGCATCAACACGGCCATTGTACCTGGCGGGATGCCCGTTGAAACGATGTGTCTCGTCATGACGCCAGCGTCCTTTGGGTCATCCCGTCCAGCCAATTGACGATTGTTCGCAGAGCCAAACCGAGGTTTCCCACTTGACAGTGGTTCTGCGCGCTCTCGCTCCGCGTAAACAACCGCGCTGTGATCGAGCGCGCATTACTGAGCATTGCGATTTGGCGGTGCCATTGTCCGATGGGGTAAAAATGGTCTTCGCTCCCCGCCAGCAGGAGGACATCCTGCCTTATCGACGCGGAGACATCGTCGGTCTGGAGCCGCCTGGACGCTTGAAGGAATGCAAAAGCCGAACGGGTGCCGGTCACGTGCATGCCGTGTTGAAGACCCCATTCCACGACCGGATTTGTTTTGGCGATCCGGGCGCCGAGCCAGTTGACGATCGTTGCCGCCCTCAGCCACAGCAACGTTTTCAATACTCCGCGAGCCCCCGGTGGCGTCCGCCCCAAACTGACCTCTAGAAGACTTGTCAGCGCATCATATGCGACTACTCGCTCCACACGCGACTCGAAGGCGGCAGCACGCATCACCAGACATCCGCCGAGCGACCCCCCGATCAGCGTGACCCGCTCCACCTGAAAATAATCCAGAACGGCGCTGACCGGCTTGTGCCACTCCGCAGTCATGGTCAGTCCTGCCTCGTTGAGTGCACCACCCTGGCCCGGCCCCTCGAATACGATGACATCGTAGCCGGCGTCGCGAAGATAGATGGTCATCAGGGTCCACTCCTCCATAAAGCTGTCGAAGCCGCCGAAGAAGACAATCGTGCCTTTGGCGCGCGGCGATTCGAGCCGGTAAGCAGGGAGAAATCCGCTGACATTGCCGTCTGCGTAGGGCACTTCGTAGCGGTCACCGAGCTCCGCGCCATACACAGACCGGATCGCACCGAGAAACTTTTCGCGGGCGTTCTTACGGTCCGGATCGTCGATCATCATGAAGAATTCGGCGGAACGCCAGTAGAACCCCGAGCGAAGGAGGTGACCGTTCTTGGAAGCGCGCTCGGCAAGCGCCACAAATTCGCGCTTCCAATCGGCATATGTCGCAATCCGGGGTGCAACTTTCCGCATTTCCTCTAGCATTTCGGGCTCGCCAACGCAGCCATACCAACGGTTCATCTGGAAGTTCATGCTCACATCCGGATGGAGACTGTGATAGCCAACCGGGAATTTCATCCTGGCTGATTGGGGTTCGATTTGAATTGGCAGTTTGGGCTCCAGTTCAGCCGCCGCATTGAATGGCAAGTTTGTGGTTGCGGAATGTCCGGTCATGATGTCCTCACTGCGGGCGCGGGTGCCAGAGACGATGAAGGTGACGAGGGTGCGGAAGTCTCGCCCTGACTCCTGATGCCGGTCAGTTTAGTCCGCTTCAACATCAGGGCATTGATGGCGACAAGCGCAGAGCTGCCGGACATCGCAATCGCCGCGATGGTCGGACTGAGCAGGAAAGGATAAAGCACACCCGCCGCCAGTGGAAACGCGATGACATTGTAGCCGACGGCCCAGTACAGGTTTTGATGCATCTTGCGCAGCGTCGCACGGGAGAGCTCGACGGCACCGACTACGTCGAACGGGTCACTTTTCATCAACACGATATCGGCGCTCTCCATCGCCACATCTGTGCCCGCGCCAATGGCGAAGCCAACGTCGGCCTGAGTTAAAGCCGGTGCGTCATTGACACCGTCGCCCACCATGCCGACTTTTTTGCCTTGCCCCTGGAGCTCCTTGACCTTGCTCGCCTTGTCCCCGGGCAACACATCAGCAAAGACCCTGTCAATCCCGACGCTTTTGGCGATGCGTTCAGCCGTGGCCTGGTTGTCTCCACTCAGCATGATGACCTCAACGCCGCGACGGCGCAGCGCTTTGACAGCCTCCACTGCGGAAGGCCTGATCGCGTCGGCGATGGCGATCAATCCCAAAAGCTTACCATCCACCGCAAGGTGAACGACGGTGCGTCCAGCACCCTGCAATTCGGCGGATTTTGCGCCAAGCTTGCCGAGGTCAATTCCGTTCTCAGTCATCAAACGCTTGTTGCCGAGCAATGCCGTTTTGCCCCCGATGCTGGCTTCAGCACCTTTGCCTTCATGATTCTTGAATGCTGTCGCCTTCGTCACTTTAGTGTCGGCGGCGCGGCGCAGAATGGCTTGCGCCAGAGGATGGTCTGACCCCGCATCCACCGATGCGGCTGCAGCCAAGAGTTCGTTCTCGGTGGCGCCGGCCGCTAGAACCAATTCCACCACTTCAGGCTGGCCCATGGTCAGCGTTCCGGTCTTGTCGAAGATGATAACGTTGAGCTTGGTCGAGTCCTCCAACGCTGAAGCGTTTTTAAACAGGATGCCGTTCTGCGCGCCAAGGCCAGTTCCCACCATGATCGCCATAGGCGTCGCCAGTCCAAGCGCGTCGGGGCAGGCGATGACAAAAACTGTGATTGTCAGACTGAGCGCGAACAACAGGGTCTCGCCGATCCACCAATACCAAACCGCAAAGGTGAGGAATCCGGTGACGACGGCGGCCAGAACCAGCCACTGCGCCGCGCGATCTGCCAGCAACTGCGACGGCGCTTTCGAGTTTTGCGCCTCCTGAACCAACTTGACAATCTGGGCCAGCGCGGTGTCTGCGCCGACCTTGGTTGCCCGATACTGGAATGTGCCACTCTTGTTGATGGTGGCACCGATCACCGTGTCACCGACTTTCTTGGTCACCGGCATTGATTCGCCCGTGAGCATCGACTGGTCGACCTGGGATTCGCCCTCAAGCACGGTGCCATCGACAGGAATTTTGTTTCCTGGCCTGATTACGACAATATCGCCGGACATGATCTCGGCAGTTGGTACTTCAATCTCTATGCCATTACGCAATACGGTGGCTTTGGGTGGTGCGAGATCCATTAAAGCGCGGATAGCTGCCGACGCGCCGGCCCTCGCGCGCATTTCGAGCCAGTGCCCGAGCAGTATGAACACCAGTAGGAGGGCCGATGCTTCATAGAACTGCTGGCCCCCATAAATAAAGGTGGAACCCACGCTGAACAAGTATCCCGTGCCGACGCTGAGGACGACCAACACTGCCATGTTGGCGACGCCGCTGCGGATTGCACGGTAAGCCGCGACGATAAAGGGCCAGACCGGATAGAGGATGGCGGCGCTGGCTAAAATGAACAGCACGACATCAAGCCGCAATCCGAAGGGCGGCGGTACCTGCAAAAAGTCCATACCCATCGGCGACAGAGCAATGATCGGCAGGCTGAAGGCAAGAGCGATCCAGAAGCGGTTACGCATATCACGGGCCATGGCCTGCATGTCCATGCCGGCGCCATGTCCCATTTCATGCGCCACGGCATCGCTTTTTCCGCCACCATGAGATTTGTGTTCTGGCGTCGCGTCGGCGGGTTTGGCCGTAGAATCTTCGACCATTGCGTCAGTGTTATGGGCCAGGCCATGTTTGAGCTCGCGCGGGCTGATTGGGGCAGACAACAAAGACTTGCCCGGCATCAAGTGATCCGCACATACATGTTTTGGCAATGCTTCGCCCGTGCAGTGAAAGCCACACTCGGTAATAGCTCTCTGGATTGCCTTGATGCTGGTCTTGCCCTCGTCATATGTGACCGTTGTCGATCCCGAGACAGCATTGACCGCCACGCGACTCACGCCCGCAATACGTTGCAAATGCTTTTCAATTCCTCGGGCGCCGAGGACGGAGAGTAGGTTGCCGACATCAAGCGTGCTTGTGGTCATTGTCGCTGTTCCAGTGATGTAGATGAGGCAAGGGCCTTGTTATATGTTGATCCGGGAAGCCGTATTGGAAGGGCGAACATGTCGAGTGATGACTCTGGGTGTTCACTGATCCAGTTAGACCTCCCTTCGACTATCGGCGCCGCACTGAATTGCCACCCGAAATGATGGAATTAATCAACTCTGCGACAGCCATATGTAATTTGGTGTTCCCATCTTCTTCAGCCACGTTTTCATGCGCTGCTGCTGCATCGTGAAGGATTCCAATGATTTCATGTTCAGGCAGGATTTTACGGTCGTTCAGGGCCAAGAGCAGTGACTCGCAAATAGCAAGCGCTGCTGTGCCAGACACATCGGACGTATAAGACATATTGCTCAACTTCGCTGGTTGCGCACAAAGGTCCGGAACTTGGACCTATCGTGACGGTTGTACCAGTACACTGCCACGACCAGCGCTTAGCTAAACTGATCGACATCAACATCGGTTGACAGTTCGGCACGATCAGGAATTTACGCGCACGTCGTAGTCGATCCGGCGTGGCCAAGCAGGTAGACATTGAATTTGCACCAAAAAAGCCCGATTGCGCTTAAGCTCGGAACATTCGTTGCCTTAACGGAAGCAGAGCTGTTGGTGCTGGACAACCTGCATCAGAGCCGCAGAACGTTTGTCACAGGACGAGATATCGTCCTTCAAGGCCAGTCAGACCAATCGGCCTATGTTTTGGCGTCGGGGTGGGTGTGTTCCTATAAATTACAGCGTAGCGGAAGTCGGCAGATCGTCGATTTTCAGGTGCCAGGTGATTTTCTCGGGCTCCGCTCGATCCTTTTCAGGACTGCCGATCATACGATCGAACCCGTTACTACAGTGGAGGCGTCCGAAATTCATGCAAGCGATCTCCTGACTGCATTCGCTCAGACGCCGCGGCTCGCCACTGCAGTGCTTTGGGCAGCCTCTCGAGACGAGGCAATGGTGGTGGAACACCTCGTTAATATCGGCAGGAGAAATGCTGTGGAACGTACCGCTCACTTCTTGCTTGAACTTGGAGCACGACTGAAACTGGTGGGACTTGGTACCACCGCGGGCTACGCCTGTCCGCTATCACAAAACATGTTGGCGGATGCACTTGGGCTTAGCGCTGTACATATCAATCGGGTTCTGCGAGAACTCCGCGAAGAAGGGCTGATGACGTTCAAGAAGGGCCACGTTAGCTTTGTTGATTTCGACAGGCTGGTTGCGGCGGTTGATTTTGACAAAACCTACCTCGACCATGAAGGTCCTATGCTTATATAGCATAACTTAGTTCTGGCGACGCGTCGTGAGTACACGCCGGCGACGGGTGCAAGGTAATCGTCTGCAAATTTATGGATCCTGGGGATTATGTGTTATCTGCCCCGCCGCCGAACAGACCTTTTTCGGATTTCGCCAAACCAAAGCACGCTGCTGCTCATTGCAATGCAAACCAACCACTGTTCAAGCGGCAGGGGCACCGTTCCGAACGCCACATTCAGCAGGCTAAAGTTAACGAC
>JBKJQU010000376.1:0-6686 GCA_046594995.1 Aestuariivirga sp. | reverse complement strand
CGCGGGACGATAACGTCGCCATTTGGAAACGCGTGGCCTCCGGAGACGTGCGGCTGCTCTATCTCAGCCCCGAGCGCCTGATGACCGACCGCATGATCGGCGCGCTGCAGAAGCTTCCCATCAGCCTCATCGCCATCGACGAGGCGCACTGCATCTCGCAATGGGGCGCGTCTTTCCGCCCGGAATACGACATGCTGCAATCGCTGAAGGACAGGTTCCCGGCGATTCCCATCGGCGCCTTCACCGCCACGGCGGACGAGGCGACACGGCGCGACATCGTGACCAAACTTTTCGGTGGCAAGGCGGAGGTTTTCGTCTCGGGCTTCGACCGCCCGAACATTCGCCTCATGGTCTCGCCCAAGAAGGGTGCCAGGGAACAGCTTCTCGATTTCCTCGAAGGCCGCAAAGGCCAGAGCGGTATAGTCTACGCGCTGTCACGGAAATCGACGGAGGAACTCGCCGCGCATTTGGTTTCCAAAGGCTGGCGCGCCATCGCATATCACGCCGGCATGAATGCCGACGACAGGGCGGAAGCGCAGAACCTTTTCATGACCGAGAAGGGCGTCATCGTTTGCGCCACCATCGCCTTTGGCATGGGGATAGACAAGCCGGATGTGCGCTTCGTCTTTCATGCCGATTTGCCCTCATCGCTCGATGCCTATTACCAGGAGATCGGCCGCGCGGGCCGCGATGGCGGAGCGGCTGATGCGCAGATGGTGTTCGGCCTCGCCGATATCCAGATGCGCCGCCGCTTCATCGACCAGGAGGAGGGCGGGGAAGAACGCCGCCGCCGCGAGCACAAGAGGCTCGATTCGCTGGTTGCCTATTGTGAAGCACCCGAATGCCGCCGCCAGAACCTTCTGATTTATTTCGGCGAAGAGTCACACCCCTGCGGCAATTGCGATGTCTGCCTCGACCCTGCCGAGACAGTGGATGGTTCCACCGAAGCGCGCTGGATTCTCGATGCCGTGAAAGCAACTGGCGAGCGCTTCGGTGCGGCCCACGTCGCGGATGTTCTTGCCGGCAAGAACAACGAGAAGGCGGAGGCATCGCGCCATACCGCGCTTCCCGTCTTCGGCATCGGCAAGGCGCACGGCCGCACCCATTGGCAATCGCTGATCCGCCAGATGGTGGGCGGCGGGTTCCTCTCGATTGATGTGGCAGGTTTCGGCGGGCTCGGCATCACGCCAAAAGGCCGTGCACTGATGAATGGCGAGGTAGGGTTCCGCTATCGTGCCGACGTTACTACACCATCGAAGAAAGCCGAACGAGCAAGGCGGATGATGGCTGCGGTGGAAGAGGGCGGCATATCGGATGAGTTGCTGCAGCGCCTGAAGGCTCTTCGCGCGAAGCTCGCCCGCCAGCGCAGCGTTCCGGCCTATGTGATCTTCTCCGACCGGACCTTGATCGACATGGCTGCAAAGCGACCGCTGACCCGGTGGGATTTTGGCGAGGTCAACGGCGTCGGCGAAGCGAAGCTGCAGCAGTTTGCCGATATCTTCCTCTCCGAAATCCGCGCCTTCGTGCAAGAAGGCAAGGCTGCCTGATGCCATGATCTCCGGCTTGCCCACTTGGCTTCCAGCGTCTATGCGGTTGCCCGGAATGGGATCGTGCATGTGAAACCGACAAGGCCGCAGGAAGCAAAGGCGCTTCTCGTGATCGCGCTTCCTCTTGTCTTCGCCTATCTGGCGGACGTGATGATGATCGTTACCGCCAAGATGGTGGTGGGCAGGCTTGGCGCGCTGGAACTTGCCGCCGCCGGAATATCGACTGACCTTTCCTATCAGATGTGCATTGTCCTGATGGGCTTTTTCTCCGTCGTCGGTGTGCTCGTGTCCGGCGCACTCGGCGCAGGAAGGCGGGATGAAGCTTTGCCGGAACTCATCCGCGCCATGCTGCTGGCAAGCATACTCGGCATCATCGTCACCATCGTCGTCCTGAACCTCGAAACAGTGATGGTGCTGGCCCGGCAGGATGCCGACGTGATTGCGATCTCGAAGCCCTTCTACATCAACTTCGCTTTCGCCATGTTGCCCATCATCTGGTTCGGTGTGCTCAGAAGCTTCTGTGCCGCCATGATGCGCACCGGCTTCGTGCTGGCCATCACCATTTTCACTGTGGTGATGAACTACATTCTCATGCAGGGCCTTGTGCATGGCGATTTCGGCCTGCCGGAAATCGGCATCGGCGGGGCAGGGCTCGCCTGGTCGATTTCCATGTGGTTCAAGTGCCTGTGCCTTGGCGCCTTCACGCTCTGGCTCGTTGTTTCGGAAAAACTCTCTGCACACGGATGGTTTGCCGGCGGCCTGCGGAAGTACCTGCCGCTCATTGCGCTGGGGCTCCCCGTCGCGGGAATTGTCGCGATGGAGTCAGGCCTCTTCGCTGCCACGGCACTGCTGTCGGGCATCCTCGGCCCGCTCGATCTCGCGGCCTACCAGATGGTCATGGGCTGGATCGCCATTCCCTTTGTCATCTCGCTCGGCATTTCGGAGGCCGCCATGGTGCGCGTTGCCTATTGGATGGGAGCGGATGATGCCCACGCCGCTCGTCAGGCCGGAAATCTTGCAATGGTCATCGGCGTGGCGATCCCCTTTGTACTTGTCATCATTCCGGTGCTGGCGCCTCAGGTTGTAACCGGAATCTTCCTCGATATTGCCGATCCGAACTATGCCGAG
Source organism: Aestuariivirga sp. (assembly GCA_046594995.1). GTDB lineage: Bacteria > Pseudomonadota > Alphaproteobacteria > Rhizobiales > Aestuariivirgaceae > Aestuariivirga. Next base: position 4,011 of record JBKJQU010000376.1, on the reverse strand, counting down.
ATTGCCGCCCTCGTTTCGGTGCTGCTCATCATCGCCGCCATCTTTCAGGTGTTCGACGGGCTTCAGGTGATCGCGTCTCATGCGCTGCGTGGCCTGCGTGACGCCACCATGCCGCTGCTGATCGCCGCGGTAGGCTACTGGATTGTTGGTATGGGCTCGGCCTATGCGATGGGGTTTTGGGCGGGCTGGGGTTCTCCCGGCCTCTGGGCAGGTTTGGCAATCGGCCTTGCCTTTACGGCCTCACTGCTGGCCTGGCGCTTTGAACTGCTTGCAAAGCGCGGAAGCCGCCTCAGTTCGATGAGTGATCCGTACTTGAGATAAATGTCTCGTCTTCCTGCCCGCTGCGCTCGAAGGAGAGGAAATCATAATATCCGCAATGGCCTTCGCCCGGAAACACCCGGCAGGTCGATGGCCGCGCCTCATAGATTCCGCAGCGCCTGAGCTCTGTGTCGAAGAACTGGCAGATCTTTCCGAAATGCTCGTCTGCCTTGCGCCGCAGGATGCGCTTGTAGCCATGTGCCGACTTGAAATACTTCTTCTCGGCCGCTTTGAGCGTCACGCCGAAGTGCTTGGCGATCCGCTCGGCATCGCGGTCTTTAACTTCGATCACGGGGTAGGAGCAGCAGTAACCGGGGCATTTCGAGCAGTCGTATTTCTTGCGGGGCATCAGTCTCAAATCCGTTGTTGGGCCAGACGCTATGCGTTTGAAGTCTTGCCTGCAACGCCCGTTGGCTTGTGCCCGGTCAATTGCGCGAATTTTCTGTTGGTATCTGTCATCTCTGCCATCACCCATTCACGGAAGGCGCGCGCCGGGGCCGACTCGCGCGAACCTTTGGCACGCACGATCCAGTATGTGCCGTAGTCTCTGACGTCGATGTTGAAAGGCCGCACCAGCCAACCCTCGCTGATTGAGTCCATGCACAGGATCTGATCGCCAAGCGCAAAGCCTTGGCCTGCCTCCGCCGCCTCGATGGCAAGATGAGCTTGAAACACTGGTCCGCGCCAATCAACACCACTGGTGACGCCCGCGGCCTGTAGCCAATCCTCCCACCATTGCTTGCGTTCTTCGTGGAGCAGGGTGAAACGCCCGAGATCGGTTGGTTTCAACTCCGTTTCCTTGGCAATAAGCGACGGCGCACACACCGGAAAACTGACCGAGTCGGCCAGTCTCACGGCATCCACGTCTTCCCAGCCGCCCCTTCCATAACGCATGCCAATATCCGCTTCCCCGGTCCTGAAATTCACGAGCTTCAAGTCAGCGTCGATTGCGAGCTCGATGTCCGGATGTAGCGCGCGGAAACTGCCCAGCCTGGGCACCAGCCAGCGTGAAGCGAGTGCCGGTTCCACCGATACCTTGAGCAGGCGGGTGTTGCCTGCCGCTGCCGCGTCGCGTGTTGCGTCCGCCAGCTGGTCGAACAACGCGGTCAGGCGCGAGCCGAAGTTCCGTCCGGGGTCGGTCAGGGTGACACCACGCCCCGTGCGCAGGAACAATTCGGTGCCGAGCCATTCTTCGAGGTCACGCACATGCCGGCTTATTGCGGCATGGGTAACGAAGAGTTCATCCGCAGCATCCGTGAAGCTTTCATGCCGCGCGGCGGACTCGAAAGCCTTCAAGGCATTCAGGGAAGGGAGGCGACGGGCCACGGCGTCCACATGTCAGTTTTTGTTACATGTAGCGTAGGTTATTGCCGTTTGTGTTGCAAGAGCGAAGCGCGCATATATGGGACAAGAAATTTGAACGACACGGAGAAAGCAAATGAACTGGGTTTTTGACACATATTCAAACGTTTACACGACTGCCATGATGCAGTCACAAGCTGCGCCGCACAATGCTGCACCTGCGAAGGAACGCGTCCATGCAAAGCGCTCTCCCATTCTCAAGTTCTTCGGCCGCCGCTAAGCCTCACCGTTTTCAGCGCCTCCGGCTCATGTGGCCGGGGCCGCTGCCACAAGATCAACCTCCACCACTAGCCGTTCGTCGGCCAGCCCGGCTACCACCAGCAGCGTAGCGGCCGGCTTGTGACCCTTCATCACCCGGTCCCGCGTCTCGCGGTACAGCACAATATGCGACCGGTCTGTGATATAGACATGCGCGTCGACCACATGGGTGTGGTCCATGCCGGCAGCCGCCAGCACGGCCAGCGCATTGTCCCACGCCAACTGGTGCTGCACAACCGGATCGTCCGGAATTTCCCCACCAACTGTCACGCCGATCTGTCCCGAAACATGGACGATGCGGTATCCCGGCGGAACCTCGATCCCCTGCGAATAGTTTGAGAAGGGCTTTGGCGCGTTTGGCGTTTCAATTGGCTTGATCATGATGTTCTCCTCTCGAGAGTCATATCCTGCTTGAACGAGAACAAAAAGAGAACTATACAGCTGCGGATGTGGATAAGGTCCTGTCTTCGCGTGTATCGGGGCTTGAGGTTGACTAGTGTGCGCAAACACAGGGAGTTTTGGTTATGGCTGGTTCGGTGAACAAGGTTATTCTGGTGGGCAATCTGGGCAAGGACCCGGAAGTGCGCCACACGCAGGATGGAAAGCCCATCGTCAACCTGTCGATCGCCACCTCCGAATCCTGGCGCGACCGCAATTCCGGTGAGCGCAAGGAAAAGACCGAATGGCACCGTGTTGTTATTTTCAGTGAAGGCCTTGCCAAGGTTGCCGAGCAATATCTCAAGAAGGGCTCGACGGTTTATATCGAAGGCCAGCTCCAGACCCGGAAATGGACCGACAAGGATGGCGTGGAGAAATACTCGACCGAAGTCGTCCTCCAGGGCTTCAACAGCACGCTCACGATGATTGGCGGCCGTGCAGGCGGCGGCAGCGAGGCCAGTTCCTCGTCCTCCTCCTACAGTGGCGGAGACGAATTCGGCCAGTCGAGCCCGATGGAGCGTCCACGCGCTGGCGCCAAGACCCAGAGCTTCGCCCGCGACCTCGACGACGAAGTACCGTTCTGAATCAAATTGTCGAAATCCGGTAGAGGCCGCGCTGACGCTCTTTCCGGCCTTGTGTCGCCAACGCCCGTCGCTTGGTTTAGGCTGTCTCTTCATCATGAATGGAGGGCAGTCATGCTCGCACGCGCAATCTGCAGTCTCGGCCTTCTCGTTTCCACATTGACCGGCGGCGCGGCGTTTGCCGATGCGCCCATGACGGCACAGGAAATCATCAGGCTGGCCCCCGGCACCTTCAAGGCCGTGGTGAAGGGCAAGTATGAACTGACCGTCACCCTGACGCGCGATGGCACTGCCGTGGGCATGGCACAGGGCCTTGAGGATCGCGGCCGTTGGACTGTCCGTAACGACGAGCTCTGCATCGTGCTGCCGACCTGGACGAGGGGTCGCGTTGAGTGTTCGACGGTGGTCGCGGACAACGGCTGGTACCGGGGCCGGAGCGTGTCGTTCCGCAAGCTCTGAAACCCGCGTTTTCTTTCGGAAAATCAACAGCTTTTCGTTGTATCGGCGGCCTTCCCATCCTAAGTTGGGACTGCCGCCGAATCGTCGTTTTTTGAGCCACGGTCCGGGCGGTTTTTACCGGAATTTTACGCAAGGTTTTTCGTGGCCGACAACGACGACAAGAAGGGCGGTGTTCCGCCCTCCAACCCATCCGAAATTTCGCCCATTTCCATCGAAGAGGAGATGAAGAAAAGCTATCTCGATTACGCCATGAGCGTGATCGTTAGCCGCGCGCTGCCCGATGTGCGCGACGGCCTGAAGCCCGTGCATCGCCGCATCCTGTTCTCGATGGGCGAGCAGGGGCACACCCCTGACCGCAGCTATGTGAAGTCCGCCCGCATCGTCGGCGACGTGATGGGCAAGTACCACCCCCACGGGGACGTCGCGATCTATGACACCCTGGTGCGGATGGCTCAGCCGTTCTCGATGAGCCTGCTGCTGATCGACGGCCAGGGCAACTTCGGCTCGGTGGACAACGATCCGCCGGCGGCCATGCGTTATACCGAAAGCCGCATGACCCGGGCCGCCATGGCCATCCTGGCGGACCTCGACAAGG
>JBKJQU010000346.1:0-3572 GCA_046594995.1 Aestuariivirga sp. | reverse complement strand
GCGCACCGCGCTGGCCCGCGCGCTGGCCGCAGAACCCCAGATCCTGCTGCTCGACGATCCCCTGCGCAATGTCGATGCCAAGCTCCGCTTTGAGATGCGTCTCGAGCTTCCGCGCCTGCTGCGCCAGAGCGGCGCCACGGTTCTCTATGTGACGCAGGACTACAAGGAGGCGATGGCGCTGGCCGACCGCATCGCCGTGCTCGCGGGCGGCAGGTTCGTCCAGACGGCGGCGCCCGAAGACATCTACATGAAGCCCGCAACGCTCGGCGTCGCGCGGCTGTTCGGCGATCCCTCGATCAATACCGCAGATACGCAGATCATATCCGGCACCAGCGGCGTGCGGGTGTTGCTGGGCGGCGTCGCCGTGCCGGTCGACACATCCTACACGGCATATGCCGGCCGAGACGTGACCTTCACGGTGCGTCCCGAAGCGGTCGATGTCACCGCATCGTCCGGCATTCCGGCAAAGGTCCTGGCCGTCACGCCGCTCAACGAGCGCGTGGTGCTGCTGCTGCAATCCGATGGCGGCTGGGAATTCCTCGCGTCGCTGCCATCTTCCACCGTCAATGTCCCGGAACCGGGCGCCAGGCTGCACGCGCGCTTTGCTCCTTCGGGCACCCACCTCTTCGACAAGACAACAGGCGAGCGGCTTCATGGGTGAACTCGTCATCAACAAGGTCGACAAGATCTATCGCTCGCGGAAATCCGCCGTGCATGCGGTGAAGTCGCTCGACCTTATTGTGCAGTCCGGCGAAATCGTCGCGCTGCTGGGATCATCCGGTTGCGGCAAGACGTCGACGCTGCGCATGATCGCCGGCTTCGAGGATGTCTCGAACGGCACCATTACGCTCGATGGCCGCGCCATCCACACGCTGCCACCCGCACAGCGCGGCGTTGCCATGGCCTTCGAGGCCTATTCGCTCTATCCGCCGCTGACCATCGGCGAGAATATGTCGTTCGCATTGAAGTCCTCGAAGATCTCGGCGGCGGAGCAGCAGACGCGCGTCAAGGCGATGGCCGAGATGCTGGAGATTTCCAACATCCTCAATAAGTATCCATCCTCCGTTTCGGGCGGGCAGCAGCAGCGTGCCAGCCTCGGACGCGCACTGGTGCGCAATGCCGCGCTTTACTTGCTGGACGAGCCGATGGGCCAACTCGAGCCGCAACTTCGCGCCATCCTGCGCGGCCGCATCAAGCATTACCTGCGCGAACACAAATGCACGACAATCCTCGTCACCCATGACCAGACAGAAGCCAATGCGCTGGCCGACCGCATCGCGGTGATGGAAGGCGGCGAGTTGCAGCAATATGCAACGCCAGCCGAACTCAAAGCCCGACCCGCCAATCTTTTCACCGGCACATTCATCGGCGAGCCGCCGATGAATGTCTTCAATGCCGGCGTTTCAACCGATGCGAAGACGCTGAGCTTTGCGATCGATGGCGGAACGCAACTTTCATATCCGGTGGGCGAGCTTTCATCCGCCGTCCGCGATGCCCTGTCGAAGACGAAGCGCATCGCGCTCGGCATCAGGCCGCATGCGCTGCACATCGGCGAGGGTCCGATCAGGGGCAAGGTCATGGCGTGCCAATGGCTGGGAGACCAGACGCATGTGGCCGTCGATGTTGCAGGCCGCACCGTGGTGTCGGTCGCGCATGAGCGCATATTGCAAGGCAATGGCAGCGACATGAGTCTGAGCGTTGCCGCGGCGGACCTCCATCTCTTCGATGCCGACAGCGGCTTGGCCATCGCCCACGGCGGGAGTCTCGCATGAATGACGGCATCCTCATCGGCATCGATGCGGGAACTTCCGTCATCAAGTCCGTCGCCTTTACGCCAACAGGCGAGCAGATTGCCTCGTCCGCAATCCCCAACATCTACAAGACGTTTCCGGATGGCGGTGCGGAACAGGACATGGCCCGCACCTGGGTCGATGCCGCGACGACTCTCAAGCAATTGACCGAGAAGATTCCGAACCTCGCCGAACGTCTCATCGCCATATCGGTGACGGGCCAGGGCGACGGCATGTGGCTTGTCGACAAGGCGGGCGAGCCCGTGGCCCCCGCATGGCTGTGGCTCGATGCGCGGTCCGCGTCGATTGCGGAAGATTTCACGCGGCACCCCGAATATCTGGCGCACTACAAGCGTACCGGCACGGGCGTCAACGCCTGCCAGATGAGCACACAGCTGGCCTGGATGACCAGGCATCGCCCGGAAGTTCTGGCGCGCGCGACGACCTCTTTTCACTGCAAGGACTGGCTCTATTTCAAGTTGACGGGCGAGCGCCGCACCGATCCATCGGAAGCGAACTTCACATTCGGACATTACGAGACGCGCACCTATGCGCCGCACATTCTCGATGTGCTGGGGGCATCGGTCACGAAGCGCCTGCTGCCCGAGATGGTGGAAGGAACGCAACATGCGGGCGCGCTTACAGCAGAGGCCGCCGCACTCACGGGACTGAAAGCGGGAACGCCGATCACGCTCGGCTATGTGGACGTGCTCTGCACGGGTCTTGGCGGCGGGCTGTTCGATCCGGAAGGCAAGACCGGCTGCACCATCGTCGGTTCCACGGGCATGCACATGAAGATCGCGCCGACCGCATCCCATGTGCGGCTCAATTCGGAACTGTCCGGCTATACGATGGCCTTTCCCGTTCCCGGCATGTATGCGCAGATCCAGTCGAACATGGCATCGACCCTCAACATCGACTGGCTCCTGGATCTTGCCCGCGATGTGCTGAAGCAAGAAGGCGTGGAACGCAGCCGCTCCGATCTTATCAAGGGTCTCGACGAGCGGATCATGGCCGCACCCGCAGCCCGCGTCATCTTTCATCCCTATATCAGCCAGGCCGGCGAGCGCGGGCCGGTGATGGAGCCTGCTGCAAGGGCCATGTTCTCCGGCCTCGAACTCGGCATGGGCTATGCGGACATGATGCGTGGCGTGTTCGAGGGCCTGTGCTTTGCGTCCCGCGATTGCTACATGGCGATGGGCGACATTCCGCAGGAGGTGCGCATCACCGGCGGTGCCGCACGTTCCACGGCACTTCGCGTGATGCTGGCCAGCGCGCTGAAGGCCCGCGTGCGTTCCGTGCAGCGCGAGGAAGCAGGAGCCGCCGGTGCCGCCATGATGGCCGCCGTTCAGCAGAAGCTCTATCCCGACATGGCGGCATGCGTCACCGTGTGGGTGGACCCGCTCCTTGGCGCCGTGACCGAACCCGACCCAACACTCACCGGCCGCTACGACCGAGCCTTCTCCATCTACAAGGAAACCCGCGAAAAAATGCGACCCCTCTGGCGCTCCATGGTGGCCAACCGTGCCCGTTAAGATTTCTATCATCGGCGATCTCTTCATGCTGACCTCGATGTTCGAGACAGCGATCCGCGAACGCTGCGGTCTGTTCGAGATCGACATTGCCGCCCACACGCTGCAGTGGCCGGACGAGCCGATGGAGCACGGCTATGCGGTCCAGGGCATGGACGGGCTCAAGGAATACATGGGCAATGCCGACCAGATCGTCGAGATGACGGGCGATGCCGAGATGATGGTGACGCAGCTTGCACCGCTCTCCGCT
>JBKJQU010000307.1:0-3192 GCA_046594995.1 Aestuariivirga sp. | reverse complement strand
GAAGATGCCCTTGTGCTGATTGTCGATCCATAATTCGCCGTGATAGCCGATCGGACCCTGGATCAGCATGGTGGCCGAATGATCTGGCACGTGAGGTGCGCCCGGAATTACGAGTTCCTGGCGCTTGGCATAAAGGCCCATCATCCAGCCCAGTGCCCATTCCGCCAGGTTGGGATCGGCATCATCGAGCCTGAAGGCCTGCAGCGCCACGGTCTGCCCTTCAGGACTGACGGCCGACATCCAGAACGCACGCTCCGCCAGGTGGCGGTTCACAGCCGTGTCGAACATGGGCGAGATCTGCGACTTCCGCAGTTTCAGCCTCATGTCGGCAAGGCCCGCGAAATCATTACTGATTTGAAAGTCGTAGTTCTGGGCATTCCGGAGGAGGGTGATGGCCTCAACGGCCTTCAAGGGATCGCTGAGCCCCACGGGGGCGCTGAGCGGCTTGATCCCCTGGATACTCTTGACTTGGACGTTCATAGAACTGGACCCCCGCAACTAACGCTTCAAGGGCCAAGTCCACCGTGGAAACGCGCCCTACAGGGCTGGCACCAGCGGGAGTTTGGTTGTTCCCTCGTATTTGATGAGAATACCGGAAACAACCTTATCGGCCCATTAACGGTACGTAGCGTTAACCAGATTTACGTTCACGTCAAGATGCGATGGCCTGTCGCATGGTGCCTTGCACAATGGCTAGCCTGAAAGGCTCAATATTCTTGGGGCAGGGGCTTGGCTGACGCGGTTACGTAGAGCCGCCAGAAACTGTGGAAAATCAGCGTCGCAATGACGATACTACCGCCGGCAAGCACCGTTCGGCCGGGCATTTCACCGAAGATGAGCCAGATCCAGACCGGCGTGAGAACGGTTTCCAGCATGAAGAACATGCTGACATCCGCCGAGGGCAGCACGCGCGGGCCACGCGCAAGGAATATTGTAGCGAGGGGAATGGCGATGAAGCCGTTCAGCCCGAGCCAAACCCAGGCGGGAATGCCGAAATGCCCATCCAGCATCAGGGACGGCAGCGAAACCTGAAAGAAGATAAGCGCGATGAAGGCTGAAGACAGACTGCCGACAGCAAGGCTGGTCGCCACCTTCTTGCCCGTGGCCCGCACGACCGTGAAGGCCGATGCCGAACAGAAGGCCGATACGAGCGCCAGAACATCGCCCGTGAACTTCCCCGCATGGATGCCGTCCCACGCGATGATGCCGACACCGGTGAAGGCCAGCACGGTGGCCGCCCATGTCAGCCAGTGCACCCGCTCGCCCAGGATGATGCGCGACAGGGCGGCGGCAATGACGGGCGTGAGGGCGATGATGAAAACCACATTGGCGGCATTGGTGTGAACGACCGCGCCGATATAGGCCATGTTTCCGATGGTGCTGGTGACGGCCACCAGAACGCCTGCCCGGCCCGCGATATAGGGCGTGTTGTCGGTATCGCTTTTCCGGGTGGCGAACCAGAAAAGGCTGATGGCAAGAAACAGGAAGATGCCGCGCGTGAACACCATGGTCCACTGATCGGCCTCTGACAGGCGCAGGAGGGGAAGATCGAATGTGAAAAGCAGACCGCCCAGCGCAGTCACAAGAAAAGCCGTTCTGATTTGCCTGACGTTCGGATATGCGATGCGATTCATAATTCCGGTCCGCAAGAATTCATCGGAATGGCTACCCCAAAGATTATCCTAGCGTCAACGGTATTGACGTTGTGATACAGCGTTCCCAACCGAGGAGGTTAACGAAGTGGGTGCATCATGTCCGGTGCAGGACCCAGCCTTCGGGGGTCAGGCGTTCCTGCGGCAGGAATCGCTGCTTGTAATCCATCTTGCGCGAACCCCGGACCCAATAGCCGAGGTACAGATAGGGCAGCCCCAGACGCTTTACCCGCGCGATGTTGTCGAGGATCATGAACGTGCCAAGGCCCCGGTCCTGAAAGTCGGGATCATAGAAGCTGTAGATCATCGAGATGCCGTCGCCCAGAATGTCGATCAGGACGGCCGCGACAAGCTGGCCTTGTTCGCCGTCCCGGGATTTCAGGCGGTATTCGACGAGGCGGCTGTCGACGAAATTGTCGTCGACCATGGCGGAGAAGTCGAGCACCGTCATGTCCGCCATGCCGCCATTGCCGTGGCGCTGGTCGATATAGGCGCGGAACAGCGAATAATGCTCGCTGGTGGCCTGCGATTTCACCACCAGGCCCGTCACATCGGAATTGTCGCGAAGGGTGCGGCGGAAACTGCGGGACATCTCGAAGGTGTTGACCGGTACGCGGATCGAGACGCAAGCCGCGCAGCCATCGCAGGCGGGGCGGTAGGCAATGTTCTGGCTGCGGCGGAATCCGCCCTGACTGAGCTGGGTGTTGAGGCTCCTCGCATCGTGGCCCACGAGATGCGTGAACACCTTGCGCTCCACACGGCCCGTCAGATAGGGGCAGGGTGAAGGCGCGGTGATAAAGAACTGGGGAAAATTCCGCCGTTCAATGCTCAAGTGTCCGGACTCCGCTTCATCTTTCGAACCGTCATAATGCCGACCCCTCGCAGACATTCAAGGCGAATATCTGGCAGGCGCGGAATTGATTTCAGCCGGTCGATCCCCTACGACGAGGCTTTGACAAGGGAGTGGCTCGGATGCGCGTGGCTTGGATCGGACTTGGTGTGATGGGTTACACGATGGCAGGCCATCTCGTGGCGCGCGGCGGGCTCGACGTCACTGTCTACAATCGCACGGAAGCGAAGGCTGCGAAGTGGATGGAGGCTTTCAAGGGAAAGTCCGCGCCGACACCGGCTGACGTTGCGAAGGATGCCGATTTCGTCTTCGCCTGCGTGGGCAATGACGACGACCTCCGCCAGGTGACGGTGGGCCCCGGCGGAGCGTTCAAGGCCATGAAGAAGGGTGCGGTGTTCGTGGATCACACGACGGCTTCCGCAAACGTGGCGCGCGAGCTCCATGCTCAGGCGAAGGCGCTGGGCCTGGGTTTTGTCGATGCGCCTGTATCTGGCGGGCAGGCGGGTGCCGAGAATGGTGCTCTCACCGTGATGTGCGGCGGTGACGCGGATGACTATGCGAAGGCAGAACCGCTGATCGTGCATTTCTCGAAGATGCGGAAGCTGCTTGGACCAGCAGGCTCGGGGCAGCTTGCCAAGATGTGCAACCAGATCGCCATTGCAGGGCTGGTGCAGGGTCTGGCCGAAGCGG
>JBKJQU010000248.1:0-4251 GCA_046594995.1 Aestuariivirga sp. | reverse complement strand
CTATGACGATACAGATACGGCACGCTCGACGGAGGAGTATGCGCAAGGCATTGCCACCGATCTCGATTGGCTCGGTATCAAGCCGCACCGCGTCGAGTGGCAGTCGAAACGCTTCGGGCATTATGATGAGGTCTCGAACGGTTTGCGCGCGGCGGGGAAGCTTTACCCTTGCTATGAGACGGCGGATGAACTCGACCGCCGCCGCAAGCGGCAGATGGCGCGGGGGCTTCCTCCGGTGTACGACCGTGCCGCGCTGAAGCTGACGGACGAGGCGCGCGCCGCACTGGAAGCGGGGGGCCGCAAGCCGCACTGGCGCTTCAGGCTCGATGGCCGCGTGGTCGAATGGAACGATATCATCCGCGGTCCGCAGCATATCGACACGACGGGCCTCTCCGATCCCGTGCTGGTGCGCGAGGACGGCACTTACCTTTATACGCTGCCCTCCGTCATCGACGACATCGACTTCGGCATCACCCATGTGGTCCGCGGCGAGGATCATGTGGTGAATACGGCGGTGCAGATCGAAATCACACAGGCGCTTGGCGGCAATGTTCCGGCCTATGCCCATCACAGCCTGCTCACGGGTGCCGACGGCAAGGGGCTGTCGAAGCGGCTGGGTTCTCTCTCCATTGCCTCCATGCGCGAGGGGGGGCTCGAGGCGATGGCCGTCGTCAGCCATGCGGCGCTGCTTGGAACGTCGGACAATATCCATCCGTGTGCAGATTATTCTGAACTTGTCGAGGGATTCGACCTCGCCAAGCTGTCGCGGGCGCCGGCACGATTCGATGAGGTGGAGCTTGCGCATCTCAATGCCAAACTGCTGCATCACCTGCCGTGGGAGGCCGTGAAGGATCGTCTGACAGGCGGCTCGGAGGCCTTCTGGATCGCCGTGCGCGGCAATATCGAAAAGCTAGCAGATTCAAAGACCTGGTTCAATGTCATCACAAATAGAATCAACCCTGTTATCGCAGGCGAAGACAAGGACTTCATCAGCGAGGCAAAGTCGTTGCTGCCGATGGAGCCATGGGACACCACGACTTGGAAGGAGTGGACAGAAGCCGTGAAGGTCGCCACAGGCCGCAAGGGAAGGGCCCTTTTCATGCCGCTTCGCCTGGCACTCACCGGCCTCGATCACGGTCCCGAACTCGCGCAACTGCTCCCTTTGATCGGCCGCGAAAGGGTGCTTGAGCGAATGGCCTGATTGCGCGATGATGGTTGAATGATCCTTGTTGGCCAATTCGACTCGCCTTTCGTGCGCCGTGTGGCAGTGACGCTCAATCACTATCACATGCCTTACACGCGGAAGCCGCTTTCGGTGTTCCGAAACGCTGCGGAAATGCAGAAGATCAACCCGCTGCTCCGGGTGCCCGCCCTCATTCTTGAAACCGGTGAAGTGCTGATCGACTCATCAGCGATCATCGACCATCTGGACGAGATGGCTGGACCTGCGCGCGCCCTGACGCCCGCGCATGGGCCGGAGCGCCGCAAGGTGCTGCAGGCGGTGACGCTCGGCGCCGGCACTGCCGACAAGGTGGTGGCCTTGTTCTTTGAACGCCTCTTCCACAGCGACAAGCACATCAATCGGGACTACGAGAAGCGGATGCTCTCGCAAATTACGGCAGCCCTCAAGAAGCTCGAAGCCGATTGCGGATCGCCGTGGTTCTTCGATCTCCACATGACGCAGGCCGACATTACCATCGGCTGCATGATCTTCCATATGAAGATGCGCGTGCCGGAGGCCTTCCCCCTCAACAAGTATCCCAAGCTTCATTCTCTCGCACTCCATTGCGAGACGAAGGAAGACTTCGTGAAGGCGAGGCCCGGCGAAGACGAAACGGTTCCTTCCCGCGTCTAAGCCGGCATCGGGATTTCATCTGCTGCGTTCGGCACCTTGTAGCCCTTCTGGACCGCAGGCCTTGAAGCGATATTGAGATACCAGCGCTTCACATTGGGAAAATCATTGAGATCCATGCGCTGCCATTCATGCCGCGCGATCCAGGGGAAGGTTGCCATATCGGCAATCGAGTAGTCGCCGCACATGAATGCATGCTTGGCCAATAGTCCATCGAGAACGCCATAGATGCGCTTTGCTTCCGCCGAGAACCATTCCTCGGCAAAGGGCGCCCTGCCGGGGTTGTATTTCAGGAAGTAATGCGCCCGGCCCAGCATGGGGCCTACGGCGGACATCTGCCACATGAGCCACTCATGGATGCGGATGCGCGTCGAGTGGTCAGCTGAGTAGAACCGCCCCGTCTTGTCGCCCAGATACATCAGGATGGCGCCGGACTCGAAGATGCTGTCTCCGGTATCGCGATCGACGATGGCAGGAATCTTGTTGTTGGGCGAGAATGTCAGGAATTCCGGCGCGAACTGCTCCTCCTTGCCGATGTTCACAGGGTGAACGGTATAGGGCAGCGCCATTTCTTCCAGCGCGATCGAAATCTTGCGGCCGTTGGGCGTGCTCCATGTGTAGAGATCGATCATAGCAGTTCCAGTCCTCCCTTCGCTTCCATGGCCGCCTCAAGAGCGGTAATGCGCGCATAATCTTCCGCTTCAAGGACCGAAAAACCAGACAAGAAAAGTCGATCACGCGTTTCCTCCAGGCCCGGATCTGCAAAGGCGCGTGTCAGCCCTTCGCGCAGCTGCACGGGATCGCCGCATGTCGTGATAAAAGGCAGGCCCGGCACCATGGGCGAACGAGCGATCTCCACCAGGCCCTCGAGGTTGTCCGGCCTGTATTTCTTCGCGAGCGCCACGCACACTGCGTCAATGGCGCAAACGTCCGCCCCGCCATCGCGTACAGCTTGCATGGAATTCACATGACCGCCGCTCTTGATGACCTTGCCGAAAAAGCGCCCACCTTCCGCATAAGGGGCAAAGACCAACTTCATCGCCAGCATGCCGGACATCGAGTCCGGCGTGTTCACCGCCGCCGTGGCGCCGCGAAGCGATTGAGGCTTCAAATTGTCCCGCGCGAAAATGATGCTCTGGTAACTGGGGCCATAACAGCCGTCGATGGCATAATGCGGCGTGGCCACCAGTTGAACCTTGCCTGCAAGCGAATGCGTAAAGGGGTAGCCGCAGGTCTGGCTGAAGAGCAGATCGTCACGCCGCCACGCCGAGGTGTGATCATCCGCGCGATACAAAGACACATCTGTGCCGAAGTGCTTCGACAATCCCTTCCACCAGGCATCGGTGGCGTTTCTGACTTCGGGCCAGTCGTACATCGGCAGTGTTGCGATCATCATGCCATCGTATACCATTGGACATGCCTATCAAGATCCGTTCCCCGCGCAAGGCGTAGAACCCGCATGACCAGCTTTTCCGTCATCATCCCTACTCGCGGCCGCCACCACTTTTTGCGCCAGGCCATCGCCGGCGTGTTGTCGCAAACTCATGCAGCACATGAGATCATTGTGGTAGACGATGGCGTGGGCGCAGCGGAAGCCGTTGTGCATATGGCGTTGTCCGTCATTGTGCTGGACAACGCGCAGCGGGGGCCAGTGCCGGCGCGTATTCTCGGCGTTTCGGCAGCGACGGGCGATGTTATCGCCTTTCTTGACGATGACGACTGGTGGACAGACACCGGCTATCTGGCTGAAGCCGCGGCGGCTTTCGATGCCGGGGCCACCTTCTGTTTCGCCGACGGCCACATGGCCTTCGAGGATGAACGCGAGATTCTTTCCTTCGCCTTCGAAGCCGATGCGCAAATCCTTGAACGCGACAATACCATTCTGATTTCCGCTGTCGCCTATCGCCGCGTGCTTCATGAAGAACTCGGCACTTTCGATGAGACGCTGCCCTTCTATTGGGACTGGGACTGGTACATCCGCGTGGCGCGCGCAGGCAATTTGCTCACGCATATCAGGCGGCCCGTGGTGGCAATTCGCGTGCATGCGCAGAACATGTCGGGCGAATCGCTGGAGCGCCAGCGCCGCGAAAATCTCGACCGCTTCGCCGTAAAACACCAGCTGTCGCCGATCCCGCTGAAGAATCATCTGGATATCGCAACGCACGCGCCGGGCTCCCCGGCTTGACGTCTTGAACGCTAATTAGTTGATTTTAAAGTGTTTTTCTGGAATGTCATTCGTTAATGAAAAGTTAAGCCTGTAATTTAAGGGTTTTTTGGATGCAGCACCAAAAAAGGACTGAAAAATAAGGGTTTTCAAGAATCGAAAGCTGGGTTAACGCTCTCGTCAGCCTAACCCGTCAAAGGAGAGAAAAATGGCTGACGAGAAAGTACTGACGATC
>JBKJQU010000141.1:0-10798 GCA_046594995.1 Aestuariivirga sp. | reverse complement strand
GCCGACGCTCTTGTCGATCGGCAAGGCCAGCGACACGTCGCGGAATATGTAATGCCGCCCGAAGTCGGTTGGATAATACTTGCTGACACTGACGAGTTCAATCATCGCTCAATCACTTTGAAGCGGTTTACGTAGTAACTCAGGAAACCGATAAACAGCGTTCCCGCCACCCAGGCAGACCAGTAATAAATGGACGCGTCCTGAAACGGCGTCATGCCGAGCGTGTATTGCCGCAAAAGCTCCATGGCAGTTGCGATAGGATTCCACCCGATGATGACCTGCGCTTCGGGTGGCAATTCAGTGACCGGATGCATCACGCCAGACAGGAATATGAGTCCCCGGGATAACAACTGGACGACCCTGTTGATCACGGGAAAGCGCGTTCCGTAAACCCCGATAACAAGGCTGAGCCCAAAAGAAAAT
The DNA here is from genome assembly GCA_046594995.1 of Aestuariivirga sp. Lineage (GTDB taxonomy): Bacteria > Pseudomonadota > Alphaproteobacteria > Rhizobiales > Aestuariivirgaceae > Aestuariivirga. The sequence goes on along the minus strand of JBKJQU010000141.1, from coordinate 10,375 downwards.
ACCAGCAACATGGCGAAGATGCCAAATCCGTGGAGAAACCAGTCCATGTTGATCGTCAGTCCGGCAAACCACCAGATCAGAAAGAGCAGAATGACGCCGCCGGTTATGGTGAGCAAGGTTTCAAGAATAAAACTGGCGAAAATCGCGTCGAAGGGCTTCACATTCGGAAATGCATAGAAGGCGCGGTTGGAATGGATAGACCTTGGAATTGAGGCGATGGACCGGCGGACGATGGCAAACGCCGTCATGCTGATAGCGAGAAAAAGGATGATGGGAATGCCCTGAACTTCCTGGCGCCGGATGAGATAGTAGAAACCAGTCAATACCAGTGTGCCGATGACCGGCTCCATCACGACGCCAACCAGCGACAGAAGGCCGTAGCCATCCTGACCAGCGCGGGACTTGATCTCGCGGAAAATCAGCGCGAAGAGGACGTTGCCCTGCCGCCTTCCGCCTTCGGAAAGATCATGAAAGAAACGCTTCAGGCTGCCCATCGGAGCTGGACTGCTATGCGTCATCGACACTGTCCTTCGTCCATGCCCTGAACCGCCGTGCCAATATCACAGCCCTGCCCATGGCCAGGCCAAGTCCCGGTGCCGCACCTGCCTGCCGGCTACGGGCTTCGGCAATGCGCTGCAACGCGACTTCCGGCGGGCAGGCGAGGCCGCTGACCGGATCCCAGTAGCGCGGATAGTGAATGAGTGCGGCGGCAACGAGTTCGTCAAGGCTCCTGCTTCTGTTGCGACGCGGCGATGTGCTGCGGTCGGTGGTGAGGCCCCATCCGGCATAGAACGGAAAGCCATGTACGCCTACGGGTATGCCGCGCAACAGGGCTTCGAATCCGGCAAGCGAGGAGTAGGTTTCAATGCGGGTTGCGAGGGGAAAAAGCCTGTCGAGGGGAACGCCGCGAGCAATGAGGTCGGCATGGCGCTTTTGCCATTCTTCGTCCAGAGTTCCCGTGCGGCCGAGATGCTCAACATCGGGGTGTGGCTTAAATATGACAAATGCATGGGGATGCTCCCGCCGCACCCGCTGCAGAAGCGTCCCGTTGATATTGGCCGTGCCTGAAAACTCCGGTGGCCGGCCGAGGCGTACGGCCCAGTCATCGGCCACCTGGCCGGGAACCAGCACAATGGTGCGGTCCGCTGGAACGGCGCGCGAAAGATGAGCACCGGACGTTACATTGTACTTGGTGATGCGCTCATCAACGATGCGGCGCCTCAGTGCTGCGGCTCTCTCAACGTCGGAGGACGAAAACCGGCCCTCGGCCAGCATGGTTTCGATGTCGGATGGCCGGGTGGGATCATAGTAGAGGCCGCTCCTGTCGAAGACGAGCGACAAGGGCTGCACGAAGGCTGCACCAAGGCCGACCGATCTCAAGAAGCCATCTTCCACCGCGAGACATTCGATGCCGTGTGATTCGAGCATCGGCCTCAAGCGGACCGCGGCGATTCCCCAGGCGGCGATCGCGGCACCGCTGGCATTGGCCAAGGAGATGGCCTTGCTGGCCCGGCTGGTGAATTGCGGGGGGCCATGGGGACCATCGAGCAGGGCTGTGACAGCACGGCGCTTCCAGCGCGCGATGCGGTAACCGACGACCGGCTTGCTGTTGGCGAGATACTGCCGGCGCAGGAAGGCCAGCTGATCGGCAGCGGTCAAGGCATCGATGGGTTTTCTGGTCCAGCAATCGAAATAGCGGCAGTAGCGCAGATAGGCGGCAGCGGCGAGTTCATCGGCGCTGCGCCGTGCCGTGCGGCGCGGCAGGCTCATGCGGTCATCGGTAAGGCCCCATCCGGCATAGAAGGGCAAGCCAAAACAAATTACGCTCAAGCCCGCCAGAAGTGCTTCAAAGCCGAACTGGCTCGATACCGTGTAGACGCGGGGCTTCAACGCGAAGAGGCAATGGGGTGATACCTGACGGGTGCAGATAAGGAACCCCAGCCGTTTCGCCGCGCTGGCGATATAGCCCTGCTTCGTGCCGGCAAGCGTTTCGGGATGGAGCTTGGCGATGAGCGCCGCGCCCGGGTTTTCACGCGCCGCCGCTTCCATCATTCGATCGAACGTGGCCGCACTGGCCATGCCGCCTGTTACCGATTGATCGCCTGAAGTCTGGTCTATTGCCAGCACCACGGGCTTTCCCGCCGGTATGCCCAGATCGCCGAGGCTGTCGTGCCCATGATTGTATTTGGACAGGCCGTGGCTTGCGATGAAGCCAAGGAGGCTGCGGGCCTCTGCCAGTTCGTTTTGAGAAAAGGCCGCGGTCTCGATCATGGTTTCGAGGTCGCTGGGGCATCCCGCATCGTAATAGATACCGGAGCGGTCCATGATCAGGGATGAGGGAAGCTGGGCGGCGCCGGGCTTCAGCGAGCGAAGGAAACCGTCCTCGAATGCCAGATAGGGAAGGCTTGCCTTGCGCGCGATTGTGCGGCCCCTGTCCGCGGTGGGCTTGTGGCCCCAGCCTGCAACGGCGGCACAGCCCTTCGCGCTCAGGATCGCATGCACCGGCTCCAGTCCGGACAGGACATGGATTTCGGATTTCAGCCGGGTGAGACCCGGTGAAAAATAAGCGATGCGGCCCGTCATGACACGGAGATCTAGCGCATTGAGCGAGCAAGTGGAATCACTTGCGACGCGTTAAATGCGCCAGACCTAAAGCTTTCGAGCAACTTATCGGCAGTCTATTGACCGCCGGTTGCTCTGGAAGCGAAAGAGCCCGTTTGTCACGACGCCATTTTGCCTGCTGCCGCCGATGACCCGATCTCGAATTCGGAGACTTCAGGCATGCCTTCGATCAACGCTTTGGTGAGCACGGGAAGCAGGATGTTCTGGCCTTCGGCGCTGTAGAATCCGCCATTGAACTGGCAGGTGCGGCGCATCAGGGCGATGAGCTTCTTATAGTCCGCGCTGTTCTTGCAAGGCCGCAGCCGGAAAAAATCCGCAAGCCGCATGCCCGACACGATTTCAGGATGGTTGAACACGGCCTCGCCCAGAACATTGGTGGGAATGCCACGCAGCAGGGCCTGGTGGCATGCCGTGGAGTTGATCGCAGTGGCGGAGACGGATTTCTGCAGAAGCGGCACCAGCTTGCCGGTTTCGACGAAGAATACGCGGCCGGTCAGCCCGTGCCTCCGGGTTTCGCTGGCGATCACAAGATTGAGGTTGATGACGCCATTGTCGAGGGGGTGGTTCTTGAACACCAGCAGCGCATCCCTGGTTGCGCTGGCCGCAAATTCCGAAATGCAATGTTCGACGAAGTGGCGCGTCGAGTGGAAATTCGAATGGACCCTGATCTGGGAGTCGCCATTGAGCTGAAGCAGCACGAGATGAACCGGACGGCCCAGTTCCTCGATGGCTCTCAATGCGCGTTCCGTGCGGCGGCGGCGAAACGGCCATGAGAACAGGCGCTGCAGCCACAGCGTTGCCTCGCCGACGATGTCGAGATCGCGATGGGAAATGTAACGCGGAAAAAGCGGCGTCAGGAGAAGGGTCCAGAGGTAATAGTAGATGCCGGCCATGGCATAGCGGAAGTTGCTGCCATGGAGCTTTGCTTCAGTTGCTTCCGGAGCGGTTATCGGAACGACGCGGCTCAGGTCGATGCTGGCGAGCCGTGAATTGCCGTTGACGCCGCCGCTTTCGCAGGTGACCCAGTTGGGACGGAGGTAGCCCTCCTCAAGCACATGGATCCTGATGCCCAGGTGCTTCAGCTTGCCGATGGCCAGACGGTGATAAGGCCGGCAATCGCCATAGCAGATGATGTCCGTCACGCCTTCCGACATGACGTAATCCGCGAGCCATTCCGGCCAGTCCTCCAGCGAAAGCTTGTAGGAGACGGTGTGCCCCCAGAGCCCGGCCATGAGATCGCCGCCGTTGATGGCAATCCGGGTGCAGCGATAGCCCGACGATTCAAGACTGCGCTGCAGCCGCCGGCCGAAGCCTCCGCAAGGCATCTGCAACTCGATGAAGTGACGCTGTTTCGCAGCCTGCCGTTTCGGGAGCTGACCTTCAGTTAAACTCATTGGATACCCACCGGTGCTCGAGGTGCACCGTCCCTGGTGCCGTGTCTAGTCCAGTTTCGGATGATCCTGCAATAGCGGCGAGCGAATCTCTCGCAGATGAATCTGGCATGCTGTTGAAAGACATGGATATTCCTCCGGGAACTGTCCTGTTGGCCAGTGAACGGTAAAAAGGCAGGCTCTGACTTGGATTTCGTTATCGGGAGCTTCAGCACCCATGGACACATCGTATTGATTAACTATCATGGTAAACGGTTATCAAATAGTTAACTCAAATCTCCTGTGGTTGCTGGCTGCAATTGCAACACTCGTGATGTTCCTGGCCATAAAGCCATTTCAAACGGAAACCGGCTCCATGATTGACCTTCTTATCCGAAATGCGACGTTGCCCGATGGCCGCACCGGCATCGACATTGCCTGCAAGGGCGGGAAAATCGCGGAGGTCGGTTCCGGCATCGAGGGCCAGGCCCAAATGGTGATCGAGGCGCAGGGATATCTCTTGTCGCCTCCCTTTATCGACTCGCATTTCCATATGGATGCAACGCTGTCACTCGGTATTCCGAGGCTGAACATGTCGGGTACGTTGCTCGAGGGAATCGCGCTTTGGGGCGAACTGAAGCCGCACCTGACGCATGAGGCGGTGATCGAGCGGGCGCTGCGCTATTGCGACCTGGCGGTTTCCCAGGGCCTTCTCGCCATCCGCACCCATGTCGATGTCTGCGACGACCGGCTGCTCTGCGCGGAGGCGCTGCTCGAGGTGCGCAAGAAGGTCGCCCCCTATCTCGACCTTCAGATCGTGGCGTTTCCGCAGGACGGGTTCTACCGCTCGAAGACGGCGAAGCAAAACCTCATCCGGGCACTTGACCTGGGCGTCGATGTGGTTGGCGGGATCCCCCATTTCGAGCGGACGATGGCCGATGGCGCCCAAAGCCTGAAGGAGTTGTGCGAGATCGCGGCAGACCGCGGGCTGCTGGTCGACATTCATTGCGACGAAACGGATGACCCGCTGTCACGCCATGTCGAGGCGCTGGCCTACGAGACGCAACGCCTCGGGCTGCAGGGCCGCGTCGTCGGCTCGCATCTGACCTCCATGCATTCGATGGACAATTACTACGTCTCGAAGCTCATCCCGCTGATTGCCGAGTCAGGGATGCATGCGACACCCAATCCGCTCATCAACATCACGCTGCAGGGCCGCCACGACACTTATCCCAAGCGGCGCGGCATGACACGGGTGCCCGAACTCCGGGCGGCGGGGGTGAATGTTTCCTTCGGGCATGACTGCGTGATGGACCCGTGGTATCCGCTGGGGCAGGGCGACATGCTGGAAGCCGCCTACATGGGCATTCACGCAGCCCCCATGACCAGCCGCGAGGCGATGCGCTGGTCCTTCGACGCGGTGACGGTCAATCCCGCGAAGGCCATGCATCTCGAAGGCTATGGCCTCGCCAAAGGCTGCAACGCGGACTTCGTGCTGCTGCAGGCGAGGGAACCGATCGAGGCGATCCGCCTCAAGGCCAACCGGCTGAAGGTGGTGCGGCGGGGCAAGATCATCGCCGAAACGCCCGAGCGCATTTCAGCACTCCACCTTGGCGGGCGGCCGGCGGCGGTCAATGGCGCGGACTATGCACCCAGGACCCCGCCGCTTGCTTAAAGGTGCTGAACGTGTAGAGGATCGCTGAATTTACCTCAGGTCTTCACATGCCGAATCTCTGTTTGATCGGGAACTCGCATATCGCAGCAATGCTTTATGCCTGGAAGGAAATGCTTCCGCTTCAGGAGAACGTGCGCGCGGATTTCTTTGCCCAGCATGCCAACACGCTGGTCGAGGCGGAGTTGTCGGATGGTCCTTCGCTGCTCGCGGGTTCAAAGCCGTTCCGGTATTTCTCGAACGATGGAGACCTGGAGCGGAAGCCGGCCATCGACATCGGCTCATACGATGCCTTTGTCATCGTTGGCCTCGCCTTCGGACCGATCACCGTGCTCCGCACCTACCGGAAATACCACTTCCTCGGCCTGAAAGGGTTCCGGGGGCAGATCATATCCCGCGACATGTTCAAACGTGCCGTCTGGCGCGAAGCTGCCGATGGTGCCGCGTTGCATGTTGCCACGCTCGTCCGCAACAGCACGGACAAGCCCGTTCTGATGGTGGCGACGCCGCTGCCGAGCGAGAAGGGTTATCTGGATCTTGAAAAGCCCGGCATGAAGCTGTGGCGGACCGCAGTTGACCAGGGCGATGCCGCACTGCTGATCAAGATCTATGCGGAGTTACGCTCCGAGATTGAAAAAATGGGAATAAAGCTGATCGTCCAGCCCGAAGACACGCTTGCCTCGCCTGTTTCAACTTTGCAGAAATTTGCCGATGATGCGGTACGGACCGCAAGTGAGGAAATCCGGCCTGAAACTGACTACATGCACATGAACCCGGCCTATGGCCAAACTGTCTGGCGCGATGTCCTGAATTCGCTGAACCATTCCCCGGTCCGGGAAACGTGAAGGTTGCCTGCTGAAGAGCCAGACCGATTGCAAAGAAGGGATGATCGCGTTGCCCAATCCATATTCCAACTTGCCAGGCCGGAATTTCTGGCGGACGGCCGTCAGCGAGAAGACCGTCTTCAGCCTCGAGGGCCTCTACAAGAAGAAATTCGCAATCGCTTGTGAAGACAGGGTTGGAACAGCAGGCAGCTGCTTTGCACAACACGTCAGCGCCAACATGATGCGGCGTGGTTTCCGCGTCATCGATGTCGAACCCGCGCCCGACTTCTTCACGCCGCAAGAGGCGCGCGATTATGGCTACGGCATTTATTCGGCACGCTATGGCAACATCTATACCGTGCGCCAGATGTTGCAGCTCTTCAGCGACGCGGCAGCCGGAACAGTCCGGGACGAGGACTTCCTCGAAATCGGTGGCCGGTTCATCGACCTGCTCAGGCCCAATACGCAGCCGGGAGGCTACGAGAGCCTGGTGGAAGCGCGCTTCAACCGGGCGGATCACCTGGAGCGTGTGAAGGAGCTTTTTTCGAGCATCGATGTCTTCATCTTTACACTCGGCCTGACCGAAGCCTGGGTGAACAGGAAAACCGGCGCGGTCTACCCGGTCTGCCCCTATACTCTCGCCGAGATCGCCGGCGATGATTATGCTTTTCATAACTTCGATTACGCCGAGATCATTGCGGACCTGCAGCTTCTCCGGCGGAATCTTCTGGAGGTGTCGCCGGGCCTGAAACTGCTGTTCACGGTTTCCCCCGTGCCGTTGACGGCAACCGCTTCCGGCAACCATGTCCTGGTGGCGACAACCTACTCGAAGTCGACACTGCGCGCAGTATGCGGCGCCATGGAGGCTGCACATGACAATGTCGATTACTTTCCATCCTTCGAGGTCATCACAGCGCCGATTTCCCGTGGCGTTTTCTATGAACCCAATTCACGCAACGTAAATGCAACAGGCGTGAACACCGCCATGTCGTTTTTCTTTGCGGAGCACGACCACGGGGCATCCCAGGCCCCTGCGGATGTGAAGCGATCGCAATCGAAATCCAGTGACGAAAGCGATGACGAAGTGGTTTGCGAGGATATTCTCCTCGATGCGTTTTCGCCCCGGCCAGCGTCTTGACACACGTGATCCATGCCATACCGTGCATGTAATTCGCGCAGGTTGCACGTCATGCGAGCAGTTAAGATTTTAGGAAAGTTTCGTCCTGGCCATTCATTGTCTGGTCATGGCGTTTTGCTATACCAATCGCTTCCATGAGTGGAGCAACCGACCGATGGCTGAGATGACGGCGCAAGAACAATTGATCCTCGAGCTGATCAATCGCGCCCGGATGAATCCGCTGGGCGAAGCGCAGCGCTTCGGCATCGACCTCAATGCAGGGCTTGCGGCAGGAACGATCAGCGCGGCGGCAAAGCAGGTGCTTGCCGCAAATCCGCTGCTGAACAGTTCGGCCGACGCGCACAGCACCTGGATGCTCAACACCGACACCTTCAGCCATACGGGCGTGAACGGCTCCTCGGCCTACGATCGCATGACGTCCGCCGGATATGTGTTCTCCGGAGCCTGGACATGGGGCGAGAACATCGCCTGGTCGGGCACCACCGGCACGCTGAACGTCGATACCGCCACCGTGCAGCATCACCAGAACCTGTTCCTCAGCGCGGGGCACCGCGCCAACATTCTCAATGACAATTTCCGCGAAGTGGGCGTGGGCAGCATCGTCGGCAAGATGACGACTGGTTCCAGCACTTACAATGCGCTGATGACGACGCAGAATTATGCGAAGACGGGCAGCAGTTCCTTTGTGACGGGCGTTAGCTACAACGACACGGTCACCAACGATGATTTCTATTCGATCGGCGAGGGCCAGGGCGGGCGCAGCGTCACGCTTCTGCAGAACGACATCGCAATCGGCGCTTCCACTTCCGGAGCGTCCGGTGGCTATGCGCTTTCCACCACCGTTACGGGAAATGTCGAAGTGCGCTTTTCCGGCACCGGGCTTGCCGCACCGCTGGGTGTGACGGTAAACCTGACTGGCAGCAACGTGAAAGTCGATCTCGTCGACGGCAGCACCATTTTCAGCAATGTGAGCGCCACGCTGACGCAGCAGGCGCTGGCGCTGCAACTGATCGGGATCGGCAACATCAATGGCTCCGGCAATGGGCTGGACAATGTCATCACCGGCAACAGCGGAGCCAACGTGCTCTCAGGTGGAGCTGGCAACGATACGCTCATGGGCGGGGCGGGCGCTGACACCTATTCAGGCGGCGACGGCAACGACACGATCCGTGCCGAGACCGGCGACAATCTCGCGCAGTCGTTTGGCGGTGCAGGCCTGGACAAGATCTATATCACCGGCAGCGTTCCCGCAGGTTTCGACTTTGCCGCGAATGGTTTCGAGGAACTGTGGGTCAACGGCGTGCTGGTTGCGAGTGCAGGCGGCAGTCCTCCGGGCGAGATCAGCGGGACGGAAGGTGACGACAATCTGGCCGGCACGACGGCCAGCGACATCATCCGCGGGCTTGCCGGCAATGACCGCATCGACGGCGGAGCGGGCGCCGACTCGGTGTTCGGCGGTGCCGGCAATGATACCTACATCGTCGACAATGCCAGCGATATCGTGGACGAGACCGATGCCAGCGGCATCGATACCGTCGCGGCCATGGTGTCCTACAGCCTTGCCGATACAGCAACGGTCAAAGGGACCGTCGAAAACCTCACACTGGGCGGCGCCACGGACATCAATGGCACCGGGAACAGCCTTGCCAATGTGATCACCGGAAATTCCGGCATCAACAAGCTGACGGGCGGCGGCGGCGGCGACACGCTGTCAGGTGGCGACGGCAATGATACGCTGCTGGGCGGCGGCGGGGCCGACAAGCTGACCGGCGGTGCGGCAGGCGACAGGCTGACAGGCGGCACCGGCGCGGACCAGTTCATCTACAGTGCGGTGACAGAGGCAACCGGCGACGTCATTACCGATTTCGCGCGGGGGATCGACAGGATCAATCTTTCCGCCATCGATGCGGTGACGGGAGGCGGCAACGATGCCTTCTTCTTCAACGGCACGGATGGCCTCGACATGGGATATGTAAGCTACCGGACGACGAGCACCCAGACCATCATCGAGGCTGACGTCAACGGCGATGGCGTTGCGGACTTCATGGTGAAGCTGACGGGTATCCACGCGCTCACAGCGGCTGATTTCATCCTGTAGCTTCAGCGGCGCGGACGGAGACCCTCGACCAGCAGGGTGATCAGCGTGTCCTCGGCGGTTTTCATCATCGTCTTTGGGTGCCCGATCACCGCGCTCACCTGGATGTCGAAATCGGCATAGTGCTGCGTCGTCGCCCAGATGGCGAAGATCAGGTGATGGGGATCGACGGCGGCCAGCTTGCCATCATCGATCCAGCGCTTGACGATCGCGGCCTTGTCATCGACCAGCTCCTTCAAAGGGCCTTTCAGGAATTTTCCGATGGCCGGCGCGCCGTGGAGGATCTCGTTGGCAAACAGCCGCGATGCCTTCGGATTGTCGCGCGACATGCGGATCTTGGCGCGGATATAGCGCGACAGCTCCCCGATCGGATCGCCTGCCGCATCAAGGGCGCGGAGCGGTTCCAGCCAGTCACTCAGGGTGTGCTCGAGCAGGGCGACGTAGATGTCTTCCTTGCGGCGGAAATAATAGAGCAGGTTTGGCTTCGACAACCCGCATTTGGTGGCGATCTGGTCCACCGTGGCGCCGCGGAAGCCATAGGCGGAAAAGACCTCCAGAGCCGCGCCGAGGATCAGCTCCTCGTTCTGGGTCTGGATGCGGGTCTTGCGCGGGCCGGCGCTGTCTGCCTGTTGCATGGAACCACTCTCTTAATTC
>JBKJQU010000464.1:0-7682 GCA_046594995.1 Aestuariivirga sp. | reverse complement strand
ACTCGGCGACAACCCGACGCCCCTCCAGACGATGCTCGCAGGTTCATCACTCGTCGCGAAGATGTCGTACGGCAAGATGACCGTCACCTCGAATGGCCAGAGCGTCACCGCCGATGGTCTGGAAACTACATGGAGCGGCGATCCGAACACCGGCTCGGGCACCTACACCATGAAGGTCAACAACATCGCCATTCCGGAATCGCTGATCGCGCTTGCTGACCAAGGCGGAATGCTCAAGCAATTGGGCTATACCAGCCTCAGCTTCGACATCGCGGGCGATGGCAAGACCGAGATGACGGGCGAGACTGCGAAGTATGACGCGAATTTCGGCATCGCGGGCCGTGACATGGCGGCGATCAAGTTCAACGTAAGTGCCGGCGACATTCCGCTTGCCGTCTTTGCCGAGTTGCAGAATGCACAGTCTGCGGGCAAGGAACCGGACTTCGCGGCGCTGATGCCGCAGCTCCAGAACATCGTGCTCTCAGGCATGTCGTTCCGCTTCGAGGATGCCTCGCTGACGAAAAAGCTGCTGCCGATGCTGGCGGCCATGCAGGGCATGGATGAGGCCGCACTCATCGCGTCTGCCGGGCCAATGCTGCAGATGGGCCTGATGCAATTGCAGAACCAGGAGTTCGCCCAGCAGACGAGCGCCGCGGTGAACAACTTCCTGAAAGATCCGAAGTCTCTCACCATCGCGGCGAAACCCGCTAGTCCGGTGAAGGTTTCGGAGATCATGGCCCTGGACCCCAACGCACCGGGCGCCGCGATCACCAAGCTTGGAGTTTCGGTGAGCGCCAACGACTGAGCGGTTAGAGAGCCTTCATCCGCCCTGTCGGGCACCTTCTCCCATACTCGGGTCAAGCCCGAGCACGGGAGAAGGCACGTAATGTTCAGCCGCCTTCTCCCGTGGTCAGAGACCATGGGAGAAGGTCCCGAAGGGGGATGAGGGCTTCTTCAAGTCTCCGGCAGATTCAGCCGGATGTGCAGTTCGCGGAGTTGCTTTGGCGTGGCGGTGGAGGGTGCGCCCATCAGCAGGTCCTGCGCCTGCTGGTTCATCGGGAACAGCGTGATCTCGCGGAGGTTCGTGGCGCCAACGACCAGCATCACGATGCGGTCCACGCCGAAGGCCATGCCGCCATGGGGCGGTGCGCCATACTGGAAGGCACGGTACATGCCGCCGAACTTTTCTTCCACCACGTCCTTGCCCATGCCGGCGATCTCGAAGGCCTTCACCATGGTTTCGGGCGAATGGTTGCGGATCGAGCCTGACGCGATCTCGAAGCCGTTGCAGACCATGTCGTACTGGTAGGCCTTGATGGTGAGCGGGTCCTGGCGTGTCAGCGCATCCATGCCACCCTGTGGCATAGAGAAGGGATTGTGGCAGAAGGCCACCTGCTTTTCTTCATCGTCCCACTCATAGAAGGGAAAGTCGACGATCCAGGCGAGCGCGAATTCATTCTCGTTGGTGTGGCCCAGTTCCTTGCCCACGCGGGTGCGGGCATCGCCAGAGAACTTCACGAACTTCTCCGGCCGGCCGGCGACGAAGAAGCAGGCATCGCCCACGCCAAGGCCAAGCTGATTGCGGATCGCCTCGGTGCGCTCCGGCCCGATGTTCTTGGCGATGGGGCCTGCGCCGCCCTCCTCGCCGTCGCGCCAGAACACGTAACCCAGGCCCGGTTGGCCTTCGCCCTGTGCCCAAGAGTTCATGCGATCGCAGAAAGCTCTAGACCCGCCCTTCGGCGCTGGCACGGCCCACACTTCCACTTTGGGATCGTTCGCGATCATGCCCGCGAAGACCTTGAAGCCCGAGCCTGCGAAATGTGCGGTCACCTCCTGCATCTCGATGGGGTTCCTCAGGTCGGGCTTGTCGGTGCCGTATTTCCGAATGGAGACATCATAGGGAATGCGCGGCACGTCGCGGCGCACCGTCTTGCCATTGGCGAACTGCGCGAAGGTATCGAGGATGACCGGCTCCATGGTGGCAAAAAGATCATCCTGGGTCACGAAGCTCATCTCGAGGTCGAGTTGGTAGAACTCGCCCGGCAGGCGGTCGGCGCGCGGGTCTTCATCGCGGAAGCAGGGCGCGATCTGGAAGTAGCGATCGAAGCCCGCGACCATCAACAGCTGCTTGTACTGCTGCGGCGCCTGCGGAAGCGCGAAGAACTTTCCCGGGTGGATGCGGCTCGGCACGAGGAAGTCTCGCGCACCTTCCGGAGACGAGGCCGTGAGGATCGGCGTCGAGAATTCGTTGAAGCCGATATCGTTCATCCGGTTACGAAGGGAAGAGACAACGCGGGTGCGCGTCATGATGTTCTTGTGCAGCGTCTCGCGGCGCAAATCGAGGAAGCGGTACTTGAGGCGAATGTCTTCCGGGTAATCTGGCTCGCCGAAGATGGGGAGCGGCAGTTCGGCGGCCTGGCTGAGCACCTCAATGCTGGTGGCATAGACTTCGATCAGGCCCGTGGGCATCTCGGCGTTCTCAGTACCTGTGGGCCGCGCGCGCACCTTTCCGTCGACCTTGATGACCCACTCCGAACGAACCTTCTCGGCCGACTTGAAAGCGGGTGAGTCCGGATCTGCCACAACTTGCGTGATGCCGTAATGGTCGCGAAGGTCGATGAACAGCACGCCGCCATGATCGCGGACACGGTGAACCCAGCCGGAGATGCGGATGTCCTGGCCGGCCTGTTCGGCGCGTAGCTGGCCACAGGTGTGGCTGCGATAGGCGTGCATTGAAACCTCGTAAAGGAAAGAGCAATTCGCGCGCCAAAGCGCATGCGGGCGCCGATTTGTCAAGTTTGCGGCACTCGCCCCGCCTTCGCAGACCTGACGCAATGGGAACAATTTTGCGCCGTTAACGTCGGTTAACCAATATGTATCGGAAGGGGCACGGGGGAATGCGCGGTTTTCGGTTTCGGCTCGCAGTCGTCACGCTGGCGTCTGGATTGTCCGCTGCGATGCCGCGTCATGCCCCTGCGCATGAGGCACCGGACCCGTTGCTCAGCCGCGCCGACACGCAGCTCATCGCATCGTTGCAAAAGCGAAAGACCCGGACGGCTGGGGACGCGACATCTGGCACGCGCTGGAGATGAATGGCATTGCCCAGAAAAAAAGCAATGTCTGCGCCGTGATGGCGGTGATCGAGCAGGAATCGACCTTTACCGCCAATCCGGAAGTCAGGGGCCTGGGGAAGCTCGCCGAAAACGAGATCATGGCCAAGCTTGGGGACATCCCCTTGATACCCGGCGCAGCCTCGCAAGGGGTGAAGTGGTTTCTGGAGAACAAACCTGCGCCTGAGAAAAGCTACCTTGCTCTCATCCGCGCGGCCCGCACCGAGCGTGACCTCGACCTCGTGTTCCGCAACTTGGTCTACTACCTGTTCAAGGAATATGCCTCGACGCGGCTTCTCAACACCGCAACGGTGGCGCGGCGGGTGGACAGGATAAATCCCGTCTCCACCATCGGCTCGATGCAGGTGTCCCTTGCCTATGCGCTGGCCGAGACGGAGCGGCGCGAGGACAGGAGCCTTGCGCTGGAGCGCATCTGGCAGCTGCGCGATAATCTTTACACCCGTTCGGGCGGCGTCGATTTCGGCACACGGATGCTGCTTGGCTATTACGCTGGCTACAAGACCAGGCTGCATGTGTTCGCCGACTTCAACGCCGGCCGCTTTGCCAGCCGCAATGCCGCGTTCCAGCACATGGTATCGGAGCTTGGGCGCACGAAGCTGGCGCTCGACGGTGACCTTCTGCTCTATGAGTCCGGAATTCCCAGCGCGAAGGAGAGCGGCACCGAGAAAGCCGTGCGGGCGCTGAAGACCGGCTTGTCCGACGAAGAGATTCGCGGCGATCTGCTGAACGACAAGCAATACAGGTTCCGTGATACCGCAACCTACAAGAAGGTGGCGGCGCTTTATGAGAAAGCGACCCGCAAGCCAGCACCCTATGCGATGGTGCCGCAAATCAGGCTGGAGAGCCCGAAGCTTTCAAAGACCATGACGACGGAGCGGTTCGCCCGCGCCGTTCTGGCCCGCTACGAGCGTTGCCTGAAAAAGTAGTTTCGCGCATCACTCCCAGGGGAAGAATTTCTTCTTCTTTTTCTTCTTCTTGCCGCCTTCGTCTTCAAAGCCGCCATCGAAGAAGCCACCCTTCACGATGACCCTCGTGCGGCTCATGCCGGTATCGCTCACCAATGCAAACAGCTTCGCGGCATTGTCCGGGTGAAGGCGCACGCAGCCGTGCGAGGCGCGGCGGCCCAGGCTTTTCACGTGATAACTGCCATGAACGGCATGGCCACGCGAGGTGAAGAAAATCGAGTGCGGCATGGGCGCATCGTCCCATTCCTTGGAATAGTGTTCCTTCTCCAATCGGAAAGGCTGGAAATTGCCGCTTGGCGTCTCGTATCCGGCGGCACCCGTCGAGACAGGCCACTTGAATTTGGTTCGCCCGTCAACTTCGACCGTCATTTTCTGGGACACCTTGTTGATGGTGATCACCAGCAACTTCTGCTTCGCTGCAGTTTTCTTCTGCGGTTTTGCCGGTTTCGCGGGCGATGCGGCTTCGGCGCCGGAGAGTGTGAAAAGGCCTGCGAGACCCAGAAGAATATTGCGCCGGCTTGTCATGGCAGGGATGTGTCCGATTCAGTTGTGCTTCGCTGGGACGCAATATTGGCGCATTTCAGCGGGCGGCGAAAGCCCGCTCATGACCCGGCAATGGTCAAGCTATGCGACCGCGGTTCCGAAGTAGCTTCCTATGGCATAGGTCACCGCCATCGCAATGACGCCCCAGAAAGTGACGCGGAAGGTTCCCAGCCAGATGCCTGCACCGCCTGCGGCA
Source organism: Aestuariivirga sp. (assembly GCA_046594995.1). Taxonomy (GTDB): domain Bacteria; phylum Pseudomonadota; class Alphaproteobacteria; order Rhizobiales; family Aestuariivirgaceae; genus Aestuariivirga. The sequence continues at coordinate 2,847 of JBKJQU010000464.1, read as the reverse complement.
GCGCCCACCGCACCAAGAACCGCCAGGAATATCAGGGAGGCGATCGCCACCATGATGCTGGTGCTCTCATGCGGGGCCAGCCATGCCGTTACCAGCGGCATGGCCGCGCCGACGGCAAAGGTAAGCGCCGATGTGAGAGCGGCGGTAATGGGACGGGCTTCTGTGGCCTCCGATATTCCAAGTTCCTCGCGCCCGTGAACGCCAAGCGCGTCCTTCGCCGTCATCTGGCGTGCCACTTCGCGGGCGAGGCCGGGTTCGACGCCGCGCGCAACGTAGATGGCAGTCAGCTCCCGCAGCTCACTCTCGGGCTGTTCCGCCAGTTCCTTGCGTTCGCGCGAGAGATCGGCCTTCTCCGTGTCGGTTTGCGAACTCACCGAGACATACTCACCTGCCGCCATGGACATGGCGCCCGCGACGAGGCCCGCGACTCCCGCCGTCATGATCTCGGCAGGGCCGGCCGCACTTGCCGCGACGCCGACGATGAGGCTGGCCGTGGAGACGATGCCGTCATTGGCGCCGAGCACGGCAGCGCGCAGCCAGCCGATCCGATGTGCACGATGCGATTCAACATGAAGGCGCGACATGGCCTCTCTCCAGTGAAGTTCCCATTCTTATCGCATGGAACCGTGCCCTGCGGCAGCGCCGGATTTGCATGGTGACCCCTGCTCCGCTATGGGACGGTCCCATGAACCCTCATGTCCCCAAAATCGGTCTCGTCTCGCTCGGCTGCCCCAAGGCGCTGGTCGATTCCGAGCGCATCATCACGCAGCTTCGCGCTGAAGGCTATGTCATGTCGTCCGGCTACGATGGCGCTGACGTGGTGATCGTCAACACCTGCGGCTTCCTGGACTCGGCCAAGGCGGAATCGCTCGCCGCTATCGGCGAGGCCATGGAAGAAAACGGCCGGGTTATCGTAACCGGCTGCATGGGGGTTGAGGCCGAGACGATCATGAAGGCCCATCCGGGCGTTCTGGCCGTCACCGGTCCGCACCAATATGAGGCAGTGGTGGGCGCTGTTCACAAGGCGCTGCCGCCGGTGCATGACCCGCGATACGATCTGGTGCCGCCGCAAGGGTTGCACCTGACGCCCAAGCACTATGCCTATCTCAAGATCTCCGAGGGTTGCAACAACCGCTGCTCGTTCTGCATCATCCCGTCGATCCGGGGCGATCTCGTCTCCAGGCCCGTCGCATCCGTGCTTTATGAAGCCGAACGGCTGGTGAAGGCGGGCGTCAAGGAACTGCTGGTGATTTCGCAGGACACATCCGCCTATGGCGTCGATATCAAATATGCGTCGACTAAATTCCATGGCCGCGAGGTGCGTGCGAGGTTCTACGACATGGCGAAGGAACTGGGCGACCTCGGCGCCTGGGTGCGGATGCATTACGTCTATCCCTATCCGCATGTGGACGACGTGATCCCGCTGATGGCAGAAGGCAAAATCCTTCCCTATCTCGACATTCCCTTCCAGCACGCCTCGCCAACGGTCCTCAGATCCATGCGGCGGCCCGCGAATCAGGAGAAGGTGCTGGACCGGCTGGCGTCATGGCGGAATGTGTGCCCGGACATCGCCATCCGCTCGACCTTCATTGTCGGCTTTCCCGGCGAAACGGATCAGGACTTCGAATACCTGCTGGAGTGGATGAAGGAAGCGAAGCTCGAGCGCGTGGGTTGCTTCAAGTATGAGCCGGTTTCGGGCGCCAAGGCCAATGATCTTGGCCTGCCCCAGGTGCCCGATGAAGTGAAGCAGGAGCGCTGGGAGCGCTTCATGGCGGCCCAGCAGGAAATTTCCGCAGCGATTTTCCAGGCAAAGATCGGCCGCGAGATCGACGTTCTGGTGGACGAGATCGACATGGAAAACGAGGAGGCCATCGCCCGATCGCCATGGGATGCGCCAGAGATCGACGGCAACGTATTCCTGCCGGGAGAGACGGACCTGAAGCCCGGCGAAATGGTGCGCGTGAAGATCGTCGAGGCCGAGGAATATGACCTGATCGGCGAGAGGGTTTAGACGGCTCTTCCTTCATAAAAAATTCCGTACAGGCTCGTCAGCATGGTGACGCCGACGATCGTCCCGAACCAGTTTACCGCAAGCTGAAACAACAGCGACACGCTGATGCCGGCAAATCCAAGTTCGCTGAGCGGAATGGCCAAGGCACTCACAAGCCCACCAATGACCGCCAGAACGATGAAAATCAGCAAGGCGTAGCCCAGAATCGGCCAGAAGTTTCCCGCAGTATCGCGCCACGCGTATCCAAGCGTATAGTCACGCCGTCCCAATGCGACTGCAGGCAGTTTGGTCATGAGCCGGAAGGTTGATGTGATGCCAAAGAACACTGCCGCGACGATGACCGGCCCCAACAATCCTATCCCATACCTTCCACCTGAAAGACCCCCGAATACCATGGCAATTATTGCTACGAAAAGTCCCGCGACGGCCGAGATCCCAGACATGATCAGAAATATCAACAGTGTGTTGCCCACGTAGCGCCAGACGATGCCATCCACCCTCAACCGCTTCCAGCCATGGGGGATTTCATCGACAAGGATGTAGCGATGCCAACTGACTGCAATTGATGAAAATGCCACAGTACTTGCAACCAACAACATCAGACTAAGCGAAATGAGATATGGATCATACGCTGGCGCTCCGGCCAGGGTGACGCTGACCATGTACAGGTTCACAGCAATATTCAGCGGCAGCAAAGCCAGCATCCACGGCCAACTGATGTGGAACGCAAAGCCAAAGTGGTTGATCGACGAAAGCAGCACATGCTTTACAGCCGGAAAAACGTGAAGCTTGCGCATGATTTCCCGTTATCCCAATGAAAGCTGTTGCGCGGGAGC
>JBKJQU010000411.1:0-17429 GCA_046594995.1 Aestuariivirga sp. | reverse complement strand
GTCGAAACCGGTCATAAACTCATGCGGTTCGGGCGTCACCGCCGCGATTCTGTCTCTGGGCATGACACTGACGGGCAAGCCCGACCACGCCCTCTACGATGGATCCTGGACCGAATGGGGCGGCAATCCTGATAATCCGGTCGCGACGTTTTCTTAGCCATCAACGATTGAAGATCGGAACCAATTGGCCAGATGATCCTCGCTGACTTCGCCTGCTGCAAGTCCGTAAATCATCGTCACGATCATGGCTTCGTCAAACGAAACCTCGATGGTATTGAGAGCAAAAAACACGACGGCGCTCAACGCACCTGTCCGCTTATTCCCATCGATGAACGGGTGATTTTTGACGACTCCGGTGCAATAGGCTGCTGCTAGTTGGAGAGCGTCCGCTTCAGGAATGTAAGCATGGATGTTCTCAGGGCGCGCCAGTGCATTCAGCAACAGTCCCTCGTCTCGAATGCCATCCGCGCCGCCAAAGCGCGCGAGCGACTCTCCATGGAAGGCTGCCACCATGTTCCGCGTAAGCCACAACATGAGAGAGCCCTATTCCGCCAGCTTCTTCATTGCGTTGGGATACTTACGCATGAAATCGCGAGCTGCTTCGACAGCCTTGTCGAAGTTTTCGTCGTAAGGCGTGATTTCATATCCACGCGGCGTCCGCACAGCATAAACCTTGTCGCCCTCGCCAAGACCTAGATCCTTGGCTATATCCGAAATTGTAAGGCTCAGCGAATTGCCTACCTTGCGGATGACGAGTGGCTTGTTCATCGTTTTGTATAATTATACAAATGTACGAACATTGTCAAGTCACCGCACCGGCGGTGCGTAAAGCAGTCCGCCTGCGTTCCACAATCCGTTGATGCCGCGTTCGATGGACAGCGGTGTTTCTGCTCCGAGGTTACGGCTGAAGATTTCGCCGTAATTGCCCGTGGCTTTCACGGCGCGTAGCGCCCAATCCGCATCAAGCCCCATGTCGGCTCCGAATGTTCCTTCCGCACCCAGCAGCCGGCGAATATTAGGCTTGCGGCTCTTGGCCTTCAATTCATCCGCACCGGCCGCCGTCACTTCCAGTTCCTCGGCGTTTATCAAGGCAAACAGCGTCCAGCGCACGATGTTGAACCACTGCTCGTCGCCCTGCCGCACCAATGGCCCCAGCGGCTCCTTCGAGATGACATCCGTCAGCACCACACTGTCGTCCGGGTTGGCAAGACGGAGGCGCACCGCATAAAGTTGCGAGAGATCGGCAGTGTATGTATCGCACTTGCTCTCGTCGAAGGCCTTCACCAGATCGTCCAGCTTGTCGAACATCACCGGCGTGAAGTTCATTTCCGTCTCGCGGAAGAAATCTTCCACGTTCGCCTGCGTCGTCGTGCCCGAGAGAAAGCAGATGGCAGCACCAGAAAGGTTAAGCGCCGAGGTAACACCCAGAAGCTTCTTCACGATGAAGCCCTGGCCATCGTGATAGGACACGCCCACAAAGCGCAGCGGCAGCTTTGTTTCGCGCTCCATCGTCCAGGTCGTGTTGCGCACCAGAAGATCAATGGCGCCCGTGTTGAGCTTGTCAAAACGTTCCTGCGCATTGACGGGCACGAACTCCACCGCCGAAGCATCGCCCAGCGCGGCAGCCGCCACCGCGCGGCAGAAATCGGCATCAAAGCCGGACCATGCGCCATCGGCCGTCTTCGATGCAAAACCCTGAAGGCCGGGATTGACGCCGCACAGCACTTTACCGCGCGCCTTGGCGTCATCGAGCGTGGCGGCGCTCGCGGCCACGGCCATCGCACAGAACATTATCGCCGATGCCAGCAGCCGCTTCATGATCCGATTCCCGTTCGCGTTGCGGAAACCCTAGACTGTGGATAGCCCGCTGCCAAGCTCAGTGCAGGATCTGGCTCAGGAACAGCTTGGTGCGCTCACTCTTCGGGTTCGAGAAGAATTCAGCCGGCTCATTCTGTTCCACAATTTGCCCGCGGTCCATGAAGATCACGCGGTTCGCCACCTGCCGCGCAAAGCTCATCTCGTGCGTCACGCACAGCATGGTCATTCCGCTTTCGGCAAGATCGACCATCACTTCGAGAACTTCCTTGATCATTTCGGGATCGAGTGCGGAGGTCGGCTCGTCGAACAGCATGATCTTGGGGCTCATGCACAGGGCGCGCGCGATCGCCACGCGCTGCTGCTGTCCGCCCGAAAGCTGTCCCGGATACTTCAGCGCCTGCTCGGGGATTTTCACGCGGGTCAGATATTTCATCGCAATCTCTTCAGCGTCCTTCTTCGGAATCTTGCGCACCCAGATTAGCGCCAGCGTGCAGTTCTCGAGAACAGTGAGATGCGGAAACAGGTTGAAGTGCTGAAACACCATGCCCACTTCGCGGCGGATTTCGTCAATCTTCTTCAAATCGCTGGTGAGCGTAATGCCATCGACGACGATGTCGCCCTTCTGGTGTTCCTCAAGCCGGTTGATGCAGCGGATCAGCGTCGATTTACCCGAGCCCGATGGCCCGCAGATGACGATGCGCTCGCCCTTGTAAACCGTCAGGTTGATGTCGCGCAGCACATGGAATTCACCATACCACTTGTTCATGTTCGAGATCTGGATGGCAACTTCGTCGCTCACGCGCATGTTCTTGGCAGCTTCAGCCATGACTTACCTCTTGTGTCCGGTGTTGAGCCTGCGCTCTGTGTACATCGAATAGCGCGACATGCTGAAACAGAAGACCCAGTACATGGCGGCCAAAGCAAAATAACCGGTCGGCACCACGCTCGGCGTCGCCCAGGTCGAATCCTTCAAGCCGGCACGCACGATGCCAAGCAGATCGAACAACCCGATGATCGAGACCAGTGTCGTATCCTTGAACAGGCTGATGAAATTGCCGACGATGTTGGGAATCGACACTTTCAGGGCCTGTGGCAGGATGATCTTGCTCATCATCTGCCAGTAGGAAAGCCCCAGCGCCTGGGCGCCCTCGTATTGCCCTTTGCCGATTGCCTGCAACCCGGAGCGCACCACTTCCGCCATATAGGCGGCCGAGAACAATCCGACGCCAATCAGTGCACGGAGCAATTTATCGAATGTCACCCCCTCCGGCAGAAACAGCGGCAGCATCACCGACGAGAAGAACAGCACGGTGATCAAAGGCACGCCGCGCACCAGCTCGATGAAGGCCACGCAGAAGCTCTTGACTGCCGGCATATCCGAGCGCCGTCCCAGCGCCAGCAAGATGCCAAGCGGCAGGGAGCATACGATGCCGGTAACCGAAACCACTAGCGTCAGCATCAACCCGCCCCACTGCGAGGTTTCCACAGGCACCAGGCCAAAGTCGAGATCAAGCAGCCCCATGGCCAGCAGCACGGCGGCGGCAACGCCCAACCAGCCGATAACAGTCCGAAGGCCGATGGCCCCGCCGGTCAGCAGTGTCGTGAGCACCGAAAGCAGGGCGCCGATGAGAATGAGAAGTGGAGCGGCATAATTGAGGTAAGGAATACCTGTGATCCACTGTTCGATGGCGATCAGACCACTGCCAAGCGAGCTAAATCCGTCTGCCACCGGCGCTGCGCCAAGCCAGCCCGCAAGCCCGCCAAGAATATTGATGGCCGCACCAAGAAACAGCAACACCAATGCCGCGATCAGCGGCAGCAGACCAAGGCCGATGGCATAAAGACCGAATTGATTTGCCGCCACGCCATCTTCAAGTCCCTTTGCGGCGATCGGCAGGATCGCCGCCGCAACCAGAAACAATCCAATGACCGTGAGGTATGACGGCAGCGAAAATCCGAAATTGCCACCGGTCAACAACACCAGCGTCATCAGCGGAAATACGATCAGCAGGAACAGCGCGTTCCACTTCTTGTAGGGCACGGATGGCATCAGCATCGGTACCAGCGCCAGCACGGCCACGATGAAAATGATGTTCACCCGCCAGCGTTGATCGTGCGGATAGAAACCATAGATCCATTGCGGGAACTTGTCGGCGACCATCGGCCAGCAGGCTCCTGTTACCTGGCCATCCGGCAGCAGGCAGGCTTGCCGGTCGGCACCCGACCAAATGGCCCTGAACAGCGCCCATTCGACAATACCCCAGAGATACCAGATAATCAGAGCCCCAAGCGCCACGGACAAAATGCTGTAGAGTGGCGTCGAAAACAGATTGGTCCGCAGCCAGCCTTGCCAGCCCACCATGTTGGCAGGTGCCGGCAGCAGCGGCGCATCGGCAGTCCGCACATAGGCGAGTGATTTGGCGTTTTGAGCCATGCCAGTGGTCATGTCAGCGCTCCACCAGTTTCATGCGCGAATTGAACCAGTTCATCAGCAATGACGTCAGCAGGCTAAGGCTCAAATAGACCGCCATCCATACACCGACGATTTCAATGGCTTGTCCCGTCTGGTTCAGTACCGTGCCGCCGGTGGCGACGAGATCGGGAAAGCCGATGGCAATCGCCAAAGATGAGTTCTTGGTCAGGCTGAGATAGCTTGAAGTCAGCGGCGGAATGATCACCCGCATCGCCTGTGGGATAACCACCAGACGCAACGCCTTGCCGGGACGCAGCCCCAGCGCATAGGACGCTTCCGTCTGCCCATGGCTGATGGCCAGAATGCCGGCCCGCACCGCCTCGGCGATGAACGTGCCGGTATAGACCGAGAGCGCCACCAACATGGCGATGAACTCGGGGATGATCTGCAAACCACCGGCGAAGTTGAAGCCCTTCATTGCCGGAATGTCCCAGGTGAGCGGAAAACCCGCGACGATAAAGCCGAGCAGCGGCAATCCAACGATCAGGCCGAGCGATGTCCATAACACCGGAAAAGTCTCACCCGTAGCCAGTTGCCGCGCCTTCGACCAGCGGGCGATAGCGAAGGAAGCCGCGATGCCGATCAGCAATCCGGCGAGGCCAATCCACGCGCCGTCACCGAAGACCGGACGCGGCATCATCAATCCGCGATTGGACAGGAATATCCCGTCCATGAAATTCAACGCCTGTTTCGGTCCGGGCAGCGGCTGAAGAATGGCACTATAGAAAAAGAAGATCCAAAACAGCAGGGGAACGTTGCGGAAAATCTCGACATAAAGCGTGCCGATCCGCGATATGACCCAGTTCTGCGACAAGCGCGCCACACCCATCGTGAAGCCGAGAATTGTTGCGAAAAAGATTCCGGCAATCGAAATGATGATGGTGTTTGTGAAACCGACGAGCAGCGCCCGACCGTAGCTCGACGAACTTGAATAGTCGATAGGCGGCTGAATGATATCGAAACCGGCGGTGCGCGTAAGGAATTCCCAGCCCGAGGCGATATTGCGCGACTTCAGATTATTCGTGGTGTTGACGATGATTTCATAGAAAAGTACGGCAAGGATCAGAACCAGCAGAATCTGGAACGCCGTCGAACGCACTTTCGGATTATTCCAGAACGCGACTTTAGCATGCCCGGAGGCATCAACCGTGGCAGTCATCCCTAACCCCTGCAAAGAGCAGCTTGCGCTCCAACCGTTGTGCCCGCCGGTATGTATCATTCGGGCTCGCATAAATGCGAAGGGGTCCGGCGATGAACCGGACCCCGGGGAGTGCTTAGCGGATCGGCGGCGCGTATTGCAGGCCGCCGTTGTTCCACAATGCGTTCTTGCCGCGAGCGATCTTCAGTTCGGTGTTAGCGCCGACATTGCGCTCGAAGATTTCGCCATAATTGCCGACACCTTTGACGATGTTGACGATCCAGTCTTCAGAGAGGCCGATGCCGGTGCCAAAGCCCGCCGCCGAACCGTCCTCATTCGCGATGCCAAGAATGCGCTTGATCTCAGGATTGCCGTCCGCGCCGCTGTTCTTGGTCTTGATCTCGTCGACATTGGCGGACGTGATGCCGAATTCCTCCGCCGTCAACAGCGCATAATAGGTCCACTTCACGACGTTGAACCAGGCATCGTCACCCTGGCGCACGACGGGGCCCAGCGGCTCCTTCGAGATGATTTCCGGCAGAATGACGTGCTCGGTCGGGTCCTTCATCTTCAAACGCTCGGAATAAAGACCGGATTGGTCGGTCGTGAAGATGTCGCAACGGCCTTCGTCATAGGCCTTTACCAGTTCGTTGGCGTCTTCGATAGCCACGACCTGATACTTCATGTTGTTGGCTTTGAAGTAGTCCGCGAGGTTCAGTTCCGTCGTCGTTCCGGTCGCCGTGCACACCGTGGCGCCATCAAGTTTCAAGCCGCTATCGACACCCAGCGACTTCTTCACCATAAAACCCTGGCCATCATAATACATGGTGCCGGCGAACTTGAGTCCCAGCGACGTATCGCGGCTCATGGTCCAGGTGGTGTTTCGCGACAGGAGGTCGACTTCGCCGGACTGCAGCGCCGTAAAGCGCTCCTTGGAATTCAGGGGCGAAAACTTCACCTTCTGCGGATCGTTGAAGATCGCGGCAGCCACGGCGCGGCAGAAATCCACGTCCATGCCGGTCCAGTTATTGTTCGAATCGGGGTTGGAGAATCCGGGCAGGCCCTGGCTCACGCCGCACTGCACGAAGCCCTTCTGCTTGATGTCGTCCAGAGTGGCGGCGCTTGCTGCGGTCGCGGCGATTGCGCTGACGGCAGCGCCCAGAACCCACGACATGATTTTGCTGTTCATTAAAAAACCTCTTTCTCGACTGTGCGGCGCATGGCGAAAGAGCATCCGATGGTCATCAGCAAAATAGCCCTGTTCCCCGTCAACGCTTTTTCGCGCCGCTGTTACGTTTGTTTGCTCCCAGGAGATGATCTTGTATCGATTGTCACCTCTCTGCTGATAAAGAAGCGGGAAACGCCTTGCAGGTCAAGGCAAAAGCATAGCCCTATGCGCTGTGATCATTTCTCGTGTGGTCGTGAAGGAAATTGCCGCAGGCTTGGGTGGCCTCTGGATCATGATGACAGGTATCCCGAGCTGCCGGGCAGCCTCAAGCTTGGCAGCAGTGTCCTCGCCGCCGGCGTTCTTGGTCACCAGATGGGTGACATGATAATGTATAATGAGTTCGCGCTCGTGTTCCAGCGTGAAGGGCGGCCGCTCCAGTTTCAGGCGCCATGAACTAGGCATTTTCGCTTGTGGCGGTTCGATCATCCGCGCTACGCCGGAAATATCGCTGCGTGCGAGGAAGGCCGGGATTCCCTTCCTCCCAATGGTAACGAGCGCGCGCGCGCCGGTTGGAAGCATTGCTATTGCCTCGGCAGCGGAGGAAACATTCGTCCACCGGTCGCCGGGCCGTTCTACCCAGGCCGTTCTCTCCAGCCGCAGCAAGGAAACACCGGCCTCGTGCGCGGCTTCAGCTGCCTGGGCCGACATCTGCGCGGCAAAGGGATGCGTTGCGTCCATGATGGCGGAAATGTCTTCCGCGCGCAGATAGCGCACCAGCCCCTCCGTGCCGCCAAATCCGCCAGTCCTCACCTCGCCATCGGGCAAAATTGGGTTCTCCGTGACCCCCGCCAGCGACGTGATGACGGCATGGCCCTCGGCCAACAGTCCCGATGCCAGTTCACGCGCATCGCGCGTGCCGCCCAGAATGAGAATACGTTTAGATCGCATAACCGACGATCTCGCCCTTGCGCGATACGATCATCACCTCGGCAGAGATGGGTGCACCGCGGAGTACCACCTTCACAGTCTTCAATGCCGCAGCCGCCACGCGGTTGGCAAGGTCCATCCCACTGGCCATCTCCAACACTTCCTGCGCGGTGTTTGCTGCAAGCACCCTCTCACGCGGCAATTCGGGGGCCACTGCCGCCAGCCACTCCAGATCGACCTGGCTTCGCCCCGAATGCAGATCGAGCGCACCCTGCCCCAGCTTCGCGATCTTGCCGAAGCCGCCGCCGATGGTGACGCGCTGCACTGGATGCTCACGAAGATACTTCAGCAAGCCGCCAGCGAAATCCCCCATGTCCAGCATCGCTTCCAGCGGCAGGCCGTAATGTGCGCGCACGGCGTCCTCCGAGGTTGATCCCGTGCAGCCTGCCACGTGCGACAGTCCCATCGCCCGCGCCACATCGATGCCGCGATGGATGGAGGCGATCCAGGCCGCACAGGAAAACGGATGAACGATTCCTGTGGTGCCCAGGATGGAAAGCCCGCCCACTATTCCCAATCGCGGATTCCACGTCTTCAGCGCCAACGCCTCGCCATCGGGAATGGAAATCTCGATTTCGACATCCGCCCCGCCCAGTTCGCGGATCGCCTGCTCCATCATCTGGCGCGGCACCGGGTTGATCGCGGGCTCGCCCGGTGGAATGGGCAATCCGCCCTTGGTCACTGTGCCTACACCCGGCCCCGCCTTGAAGCGGATGCCGGTGCCGCCTTCGCGCACCGTGGCGATCACCATGCAGCCGTGCGTCACATCCGGGTCGTCGCCTGCATCCTTTATGATTCCGGCACGCGCCCAGCCCTCACCCTTTTCTTCCAGCGCCAACGGAAAAACCGGTTGCTCGCCCTTCGGCAGCGTGATCCTCACCGGATCGGGAAACTTGCCGGTCTTCAATGCCGCAAATGCCGCTTTCACCGCCGCGGTTGCGCATGCACCCGTCGTCCAGCCGCGCCTTAATTCGCCTTCGGGCTTCTCTAATCGCATTGGCCCACTGTATAAGGGCGCCATGTCTCTAGGACCAACAAAAAGGATCGGCGACTGGGTGAGCGCAAATGAGGATGCAACAGGCTTCGCGCGCCTTGATGCCGAGCTATTCCCCGCATTCGAGCCGGGCTGGGTCTGGCTCGTAGGTGCGGGCCCCGGTGCGCCGGGCCTTATGTCGCTTCTCTGCTACCACGCGCTCCAGACCTGCGATGTCGTCGTCTACGACGCACTGGTGAACCCGGACATTCTGCGCTGGGTGAAGGTCGGCGCCGAACTCGAATATGCGGGAAAGCGCGGCGGCAAGCCCTCTCCCACTCAGAAGGACATCACACTTCGCCTCATCGACCTCGCCCGCGCGGGCAAACGCGTGCTGAGACTGAAGGGTGGCGATCCCTTCATGTTCGGCCGGGGCGGCGAGGAGTGCCAGCACCTGGCGGAAGCGGCTATTCCCTTCCGCATCATTCCCGGCATCACGGCGGGCATCGGCGGCCTCGCCTATGCCGGCATACCCGCCACCCACCGCGACACCAACCATTCCGTCATCTTCCTCACAGGTCACGATGCCACGGGAAACATGCCCGCCAACGTGAACTGGCCGGCAGTCGCAAAGGCTTCGCCTGTCATCGTCATGTACATGGCGGTGAAGCACTTGGGCGAGATTGCCGTGGCCCTGATGGACGGCGGCCGCAAGCCGGAAGATCCCGTTACCATCCTGTCCAATGCCTCGATGCCGCACCAGCAGGTTGCTTCCACTACGCTCAACGAGGCAGGTGCTTTCGTGGCCGCGAATGACCCGCCCACGCCCGCTATCGTTGTCGTCGGCCATGCCGCCGACTGGCGCTCGCTGCTGGACTGGTACAAGGGACCGCTGCGGGAGAACCCGATTGGCTAAGGCCATCGTCGTTGCGGCACCCTGTTCCGGCAGCGGCAAGACGCTGGTCACGCTTGGACTTCTGCGCGCCTTGCGCAATCGTGGCGTAAGGACTGCCTCCGCCAAGGTCGGGCCAGACTATATCGACCCCCGCTTCCATGAGGCGGCAACTGGCCGCCCCTGCTTCAACCTCGACGCCTGGGCGATGGGCAAAGGCATGATCACCCGCATCATGGAGGATGCCGGGCGGGACGCTGACCTGATCGTCATCGAGGGTGTCATGGGACTCTTTGATGGTCCGCGCGGCGCCCATGGCTCAACCGCTGATCTCGCCCACATGCTGCAGGTGCCGGTGCTTCTCACCGTGGATGCACGCCATCAGGGCCAGTCTGTCGCGGCACTGGTTCACGGTTTTACCCGTTATAAGCTCGGCATGAAGAACGCCGGTGTCATTTTAAACCGCGTGTCGAGCGACCGCCACGAGGCGCTGCTGCGCGATGTGCTGGGCGAACGCGTGCTGGGCGTGCTGCGGCATGACGACTCACTCCAACTCCCCTCCCGCCACCTCGGTTTGGTGCAGGCTGAGGAAAATCAGGAGCTTGAGCAATTCATCGAACGTGCCGCTTCAGCTGTTGCACATGAAACAATTCTTGACAGGATTCTGGGGATTGCCGCTCAACCCCTTGTCGAATCAGTGATTCGCGAATCACTGAAGCCACTGGGCCAGAAAATCTCCATCGCGCGCGACCGGGCTTTCGCTTTCGCCTATCCACATCTTCTCCATAGCTGGCAAAGGCAAGGCGCTGAACTCACCTTCTTTTCCCCATTGGCTGACGAAGTCCCCGATGAAAGTGCCGATGTGGTGTTTCTTCCCGGCGGCTACCCAGAACTCCACGCCGGAAAACTCGCAGACAATTCAATATTCCTGAAAGGGTTGCGAAATTTTGGCGGACTGATCTACGGCGAGTGCGGCGGCTACATGGTGCTGGGCGAAAGCCTCACGGACAAAGACGGCACTATCCACCGGATGGCGGGCCTTTTGCCAGTATCGACCAGCTTTTCCACCCGCAGGCTTCACCTCGGCTATCGCCAACTGAAGCCGCTCCCCGGAGCACCTTGGGACATGCCGCTGCGGGGCCATGAATTCCACTATTCCACCATTGAAAGCGAAGGCGAGGCCGACCGTCTGTTCGAGGCGGAGGATGCGATTGGCGATCCCCTGCCACCCATGGGCCTCCGGCGCGGCAAGGTCATGGGCTCCTATGCGCATGTGATCTGCGAGGCGGAATGACAGCCCGCGCCATCATGCTGATGGGCACCGGTTCAGATGTCGGAAAATCCCTCATTGTGGCGGGTCTCGCCCGCGCCTACTCGAAACGAGGAATGAAAGTCCGGCCATTCAAGCCGCAGAACATGTCAAATAACGCCGCCGTGACGACCGATGGCGGTGAGATTGGACGCGCGCAGGCTCTGCAGGCCCGCGCGGCATATGTGGAACCGACCGTTCACATGAACCCCGTGCTGCTGAAGCCCGAAAGCACGACGGGCGCACAGGTCATCGTGCAGGGAAAGCGCCAGGCGACCATGACGGCGCGGGACTATTTCCGGAATCGCTTGCATTTCATGCCGGCGATCCTTGAAAGCTTCCACCGGCTCGCAGCAGATGCCGACCTGATGATCGTCGAGGGTGCCGGAAGCCCCGGCGAAATCAACCTGCGGGACGGCGACCTCGCCAACATGGGCTTTGCAGCCGCCGCCGGTATCCCGGCTCTGCTGGTGGGCGACATCCATCGCGGCGGCGTCATAGCCTCGATTGCAGGGACCTTCGATATCTTGCCACTGGAAGATCGCGAACGATTAAAAGGCTTCCTGATCAACAAGTTCCATGGTGATCCCGAACTCTTCTCTGAAGGCCGTATCTACCTCGAGAAACGCACCGCCACCCCCTGCCTGGGAATCATTCCCCACTTTGCGGAAGCCCGGAATCTTCCGGCAGAAGATGCAGTAGCTTTGGAAGAAACGCTCGCAAGTGCTTCTGGCGACTTCCAAATCTCAGTTCTCCGCCTTCCCCGCATTGCCAATTTTGATGATCTTGACCCCTTGCGACTGGAGCCGGGCGTCACGGTGACGATGATTCATCCTGGCGAAGTCATCGCTGCCAACACTCATCTCGTCATCATTCCGGGTTCGAAATCCACCATCGCCGATCTGGAGGCTCTTCGCCGCGAAGGCTGGGACATCGACATCAAGGCCCATGTGCGCCGTGGCGGCCATGTCTTAGGCCTGTGCGGCGGCTACCAGATGCTGGGGCACAAAGTGGTCGACCCGCAAGGCTTCGAGGGTCCAGCCGGAAGCACCGACGGGCTCGGCTTGCTCGACGTGGGCACGCTTTTGATGCCGGACAAGACCCTGACGCAGGTTTCAGGGACCCATGTGCCGAGCGGTGAACCGCTGTCCGGCTATGAAATTCACTTAGGCCAGACGTCAGGCTCTGACTGCGCACGGCCCTTCGCCCTGATCGGCGGCAGGCCCGATGGCGCGATCAGCACGTCCGGCCAAGTCATGGGCACTTATCTTCATGGCTGCTTCGGCAACGATTCGTTCCGCGCCGCTTTCCTCACATCGCTCGGCGCCCGGTCCTCTGCCCTCCGCTTCGACGACCTGATCGAGCGCACGCTTGATAGCCTTGCCGCGCACCTTGAAACCCATCTCGACCTCGACCGGATCCTGACACTGGCGGAGCCTGTCTGATGTGGTGGCCCTTCCCGGCCTTTGCGGGCGCTGCGCTGGCGCTCATCGTCGAGCGCTTTATTGGGTATCCCAAACCAGTCTATGAGAAGATCGCCCACCCCGTCGTCTGGGTGGGCTGGCTGATTTCGCGGCTGGACCGTAACCTGAACCGGACCGGTGCTCATGCCAAAGAGGGACGCCTCCGGGGCATTATCGCGCTTCTGACGCTCATCGCTGCTGCCTTCATTCCCGCATGGTTCATCTCGCAAATCCTGGCAACAACGCGCGTAGGCTGGATCGTGGAAGCCCTGCTCGCCACCAGCCTCATCGCTCAGAAGTCGATGAGCGACCATGTGATGGACGTCTACCGCGCCTTCGAAAAATCGCTGCCCGAAGCTCGCCAGTCTGTCGCCAAGATCGTGGGCCGCGATCCCTCGCAACTGGACGAGTCCGGGGTTTCGAAAGCGGCGCTCGAAAGCCTGGCCGAGAACACGTCTGACGGCATCGTCGCCCCGGTTCTCTGGTTCGCGCTGCTGGGCCTGCCCGGCATTGCCGTCTACAAGGCAGTGAACACGGCGGATTCGATGATCGGCCACAAGTCGGAGAAGTACCTGCACTTCGGCTGGGCCGCCGCCCGTTTCGACGATCTTATCAATCTCCCGGCCTCGCGCCTCACCGGCATCCTCTTCGCCGCCACCCAGCCCTCGCGCTTCCGCTGCATCTTCGACGTGATGCGCCGCGATGCGCCAAAGCATGGCTCGCCCAATGCCGGCTGGCCCGAAGCCGCCATGGCCGCCGCTCTCGATTTGAAATTTGGTGGCCCGCGCGCCTATCAGGGCGATCGCGTCGACCTGCCATGGATGGGCGAAGGCCGCGAGCGCATGACGCGCCACGACATCAAGCGCGGCCTGAAACTCTATAGCCGCGCCATGTGGCTGCTGTTCCTGGGGATGGTGGCGCTCGGAATCATCCTTTGAGTTTCAAGGGCAACCCGGCTGCCACGAAGAACACCTCGTCCGCCACTTCCGCCAGCCGCTGGTTGGCAAAGCCCTGCTCGTCGCGGAACCGCCGCGCCATGGCATTCTCCGGCACGATGGAAAGCCCCACCTCGTTCGACACCAGCACGATACGGCCTTCCGCCTCAGTCAGCGCCTTGCAAAGACCCGCCACCCCTGAGGGAATGTCCCGCTCATGGTGCATCAGGTTGCCCAGCCATACCGTTATACACTCCAGAAGCACGAAACCCCGAGCAACCCGGATCGTCGAAGCCGGATCGAGCGGCGCTTCGATGGTCGTCCAGCGGTCACCCGCCCTCTGCTGGCGATGCTTCGCGATCCGCCCGCGCATTTCGTCATCGAAGGCTTCAGCGGTGGCCACATAGGTCTTGGGCCCTTCGAAATCCGCAGCCAGCCCCTCCGCGAACCGGCTCTTGCCGGATCGTGCGCCCCCCAGAACGAGGCTGACGCGCCTCATGCCTTCACAGGTGGAATACGCGCAATGAAATGCCCGCGCATGCGGTCGGGCCACAGCCGGAACGGCACTTCGCCGTTCTCCGTAGCCCCATGCTCTGTAAACCAGTCGAGGATCGCCTCCGCCTGTGCGCGGCTCGGTTCATGGTCGCCGGTGAAATAGGTGAAGCGTTCATCGTCGCGCAGCACCACGCTGCAATGCCGCTTGCAGTTCCACAGGCACACCTGCTTCTGCACCTTCACATCCGCACCACGCGCCACGATCGCATCCAGCATATGGTCGATGAGGATTTCGCCCCCGGTGCGTCCATCCGGACCCAGCTTTTCGGTCGGCGCATAGCGGCAGGTGGTGCACATCACGATTTCGCGCATGAATTAAGGTCGTCCGTTCAGGGATTGCCAAAGTGGTTGCCTTCAATGTAGGCAATCACACTGGCTGTCAACGCGATGAAACCGGCATGAAATTGAAGTCTATCGCCTTCCTCGCCTCGGATTCGCCCGAAGCGAAAGAGGCACTGGCGAAGCTGGTGGAACGCTACGGCAATGCGGCACCTGATTATGCCGATGCCGTGGTGGCGCTTGGCGGCGACGGCCACATGCTGCAAACACTCCACCGCTTCGTTTCCACGGGTAAACCAATCTATGGCATGAACCGTGGCACGGTTGGCTTCCTTATGAACGACTATGCCGAGCACGGGCTGCTGGATCGACTGGAAGCTGCGGAACTCACCACCATCCATCCCCTGACGATGGTGGCGAAAGACGAAGCCGGAAAAATCCACCGCGCCATTGCCTTCAACGAAGTGTCCCTGCTCCGCCAGCGTTCTCAGGCCGCCAAGCTCCAGATCGCAGTTGATGGCAAGCCCCGCATCGCGGAGTTGATCTGCGATGGCATTCTCGTGGCAACGCCCGCTGGCAGCACGGCTTATAATCTCTCAGCCCACGGACCAATCCTGCCGATTAATTCCGAACTTCTGGCACTGACGCCCATCAGCGCCTTCCGCCCGCGCGGCTGGCGCGGCGCCATCCTGCCGCATCAGGCAAAGGTGACGATCACGGTGCTGGAAGGCGAAAAGCGTCCCGTTGCAGCAGTCGCTGATCATGTCGAAGTCCGCCATGTGCGCGAAGTCGAGATATCTGAAGACCGCAAGCGCTCCGCCAAAATCCTTTTCGACCCTGGCCACAGCCTCGCTGAACGTGTTTTAAGAGAACAGTTCAGATTTTAGGCAGCGCGCAGAAGATCGGCCTTCAACCGCCTGGCGATCAGCCGGGCGCGCTCGGCGGCAAAGCGCCCGATGTATTCAAGATGCCGCGTGCGCTCCTTCAGCGGGATCGATTCATACCGCGTCATCAGCGCCTCGATTAGGCGGCGGCCGAAATCATCGGGCGGCAGCGTGATGCCCTCTTCCTTTTCATCGACAGCCACATCGCACGCCGCCTGCAGGATCCAGTAGCAGCTGGCCGGCAAGCCAGACTTACCATGAAGCCCCTTGAAACCGGTGAGGCCCTTGCCCCGCATCAGTTCGCCCGCGCGCTTCCGCGGAATGTCGGCCAGATGCGCCAGCGCTTGTTCGACAACGGCCATTTCGCCAAGGCACGCCGCACGCACGATGATCGACGGCGTGAGCATGGCCTTGCTCACGAGGAATGAAACCACGGAGGCGCGCTCTTCATCGCTTGCCTGCGTCAGGATGCGGAGCACCGCGATTTCCTCAGCATCAGCCACCAGTTCGGCAGCGTCATTCGCCGGAAGCCAGCCGCGTTCTGCCATCAACTGGTGCATGCGGTTCGATGCGCGCTTGGCCTGCAAGATGCGGATGTCGAGCGGCAGATCCTGACACGACAGCAGGCATTCCACCATGTCGCCCGCATGCCCGAAACGCTTGTAGAGCGTGTGATAACCTTCCGTCGAGAATGTCACCACCGCATTCTCGAACAGTAGCAGCGCCACCTTCAACGAGCAGGACTGGACGACGCAATCGATCGCCTCTTCCGAAATATCGGCCCTGAGCGCCACGCAGGCCTGGCGCGGCTCATCGCCAACGCGCAGCACCGCCAGCATGTGCCAGTGGTTCAGCGCCGGCGTGGCGGAAAGGAAAGGCAGCGCCAGATCGTCGTCATCCGAAATGATGGAGAACAGGATGTCCGCATGAAGGTTCTTGAGATTGACAAGACCGTCTGCCAGCGTCTGGCGTACGGCGCGCACAGGGTCCACCGCGAGCTTCAGCACCACCGGCACCACCTGTTCGCGCTCGGCTGAGGGCACGTCTTCGCGCACGAGAAAATCCGCCAGCTGTGCTGCCAGTTGCGCGCGCTGCTCTGCATCGCCATTGTCGATCACATGCAGGAAAATGCCAGTGTCGAGACCGAAACCCTGTACTTCTTTGGCGGCAGATTTGACGGCGGGCTGCATCATTATTGGCCTTCTTTGAGGCTACCTTCCCATTGAACCTTTAATAATTGGTTCACCACGCGCGTTAGCAAATGCGAAACGATCTCGCATGCAGCGCAGTCACTTGGGAAGCTTCAGAATAGCCTCCGCGGCGCGCTTGCGGATAACCGCCTCGGCCCCGAACGGACCCGCCGATGCGGCCCACGCCATCAGCGCTTTCCGCGATTTGGCGGAACAGGCATCGTCCCGTTCCATGTCTGAAACATTCTGCTCGGCAGCCTTGTCTCCCAGCGCATCGCAAAAACCCGGCACAAAAATGAACTGGTCGGCAATCGCGTCGAATGTCTTCCTGTTCTTCAGCCGCGGGTCATCGCGGAGTGTCATCAGCACCACCTCGCCGGCAATGGCAAGCGTACCATCGCGATAGAGTTCGGACATGGCGAAGATGAAATCGATGGTGGCTTTCTCCGCTTGCGGCGGCTTCGTCAGCATCACGTCGAGGCCATAGAGCGCCACCATGCCAGGCGGCAGAACTTTTCTTAAGGCCGGGGAGTCGGAGTAGAGCTCCAGCAAGGCGGCGCGTGGTGTGATGTCTCCATAGTCCGCCAGCAGCAGCAGAGTCTTGATGGCCGCGCCATTTCCGCCATCAGGCTGCGACTCCGCGTCGGCCAAGGCCTTGTCGCGCAGCCTTGCGATGATGCCCTCAGGGATGAGCGGAACCCCCGTCAGCCGCGCATCGGGAACCGGCATATCCGGGAGCCGGTCAGATTCCATATCCGGCAGTCCCTTGTCGCGCGCCCATGCAATCAGCGCAGCGCGCGCCGCAGGCCCCATGAAGCCATCGGGTTCCGTAGACAGATATCCCTCCCGGCGCAGGATGTCTTCCACCTCCCGCGAAAGCTCCTGATTGTCCACGGCCGTGAAGACCTTCACCACGATCTTGTCTTCCCGTGCCTCCATCGATGCGCGGAAACCGTCCATCACGGAGCGCGCCAGATATTCCTGATCGATCTCGCTGCCCGGCATTCCGGATCGGAACACGCTGTCAAAACCAGCAGGCAGATCGTAAAACGAGATCCCGTCGCCATAGAGGACGATGGCGGAGACCAGCAGATCATGAACGCTCAGGCCTTCATAGGCACGGCGGAACGGTAGGAAGAACACGAGGCTCCGCTGCGCATCGACCAGCCCTGCCTTCGCCGCAGCCAGCATCCACCGCAATTCCTCGGCACTGTTCTTCGCAATGCCTTTGCCGTCACTATAGGCATCCGCCAGCAGCTTCATCGCCTGAGCATCGCCACCTTCTGCGGCGGCCATCAGTTCTTTCGTCGCCGCCACATCGCCTTGCGGCATGATCCTGCCGCTTCTCAGGGCAATGGCCTTCAC
>JBKJQU010000392.1:0-8361 GCA_046594995.1 Aestuariivirga sp. | reverse complement strand
CCGCGCCACGGCCCGGAGTGCCAGGTGAAGCTTCGCATCGAACTCCCGGTTGATCGTTTCAACCGGCAGCAGGATCGTGGCAGGCGCAACCTGTCTGTTGCAATTGCTGTGCGGCCTGGTGTTCATTCCGCCCCGCCTTACACTAGATGCCGCTGCTCATACAAGCGGAGGCACCCGGAGCCTCTTCGGGAGGCGTCGTTCTCAGCGCGGCGTATTCAGCACCAGGCTTTTCACCGGATCAGCCTTGTAGAGTTCATCTGCCAGGCGCTTGCGGATCGGGTCCAGAACCCTGCAGCCCGGCCCCGGGCTCACGCTGTTCACGCGGGCATAGCTCGCCATCAGGATCAGGCGGTCAAACTTGTTGCCGCGGCTGCCGTAATGCAGGCAGCGGGCGGTATCGACGATGAAGCCTTTCCCCGGAGCGCCCGTTGTGGCGACAACACAGGATTCGGGCACCGCGCTGTAGACATCTTCGTCGCTATAGCGACCCTGCGAATAGCCGACTTTCGCATTGACCTTCAGGCAGTCATCCGCCGGAATATAGTGAAGCGGCCCGCTGTCCTTGGTGACGTTGTTCAGGTTGATGAACACCTTGGCCTGCTTGTTGTCGCGATGGTCGTAATGATAAAGCTGGCTGCGCTCCACCGTGTCGTTGGGGGGCGTCCACCAGACGGTGAGATTGTAGAGCCGGGGCACTTGCCCCATATAGCCGGTGATCGCGGCGATGATATCGTCATGGACTGCAATGTCGATCAGCGCGCGGTGTTCGAACAGATCTTCGCTCCGCAGCAGGTTGAACGGGAATTTCTTTTCATCCCGCGTGCGGATGGCATCCTTCGACCAGACCGTTGCCATTTCGCCAAGCATGCCGAGGGTGCCGGGCGATGCCGCCAGAGTGTTGGCATCGAACTGCGCCGAACAGGTTTCTTCCGGCATCACGATCCTGCCGCCGCCGCGCTTGATCGCCTCGTCCCGCAGGCTTTTCGCCCGCTGTTCGAGGGGCGCGCGGATAATGCTGCGCGCGGCACGCTTTCCTGAACGCCAGACTTTCTGGGCTTGGCCGAGGGCAACATTCAGCATGATGATCCGCTCTTTCAATATGACTACAGATGATGCCCACTATGACTGGATTTTAACACGCCGTCAGCCAAATTTTCGCGCGAAGTTTAGGCGGAAAGATACTGCCAGTCCGGAACATGACTAGCCCAGCCCCGGCCCCTGCAGCACGGCCACCGTGCTGCGGTAGGCGGCGTCCAGATGGGCCTTCATGGCAGCGCTCGCCTTGGCGGGGTCGCGGCTGTTCAGGCCCCGGATGATCTCGCGGTGCTGCTCCAGGGTTCTTGCCGCCTCGCCCGCGCGCGGCAGCATCAGGTGGCGGCAGCGGTCGAGCTGGGCTTTCGAGATCTCGATGGTGCTCCACAGGCGCGGCAGGTCGCTGATCTCGGAAATATAGCGGTGGAATTCATCGTCGCGGGCGATGGCCTCGACGAAGTGTTTCCGCTCCACCGCGCGGGAATGCATCATGAGAATGTCGTGCAGCCGGTCGGCATGGTCCTGGCTCATGTGGGCGGCGGCCTGTGCGGCACTTTCCATTTCGAGCGCGCGGCGGATGAGGAAGGATTCCTCGATTTCCTTTGCATCGATCTTCGCGGCCCGCGTTGCCGATTGCGCCACGACATCGATCAGGTGCTCGTCGGACAAGCGCTTCACCGCCTCGCGCACCGGCGTGCGGGACACCTGAAGCTGGGCAGCGATGGCCTTCTCGTCGATCACCTCGCCGGGCTTGATGGCGCCGGTCAGCAGCAGGCTCCGCACCATCGGATAGATCTGCTCTCGCAGAGGGCGAGACCGGTCGAGGCGAACCGTAGTGAGATCATAGGACATGGCTGTCATACTAATATAACAGTTCTGGACAGCAAGCGGGATTCCTGTCTAACATCAATGAAAAATGCTCAACCGCATGGGAGGATACATGGCGGCTCAGAACAATTTTCCCAGGCTTCACAATGCGATGTGGCCCGGTCTCGTCGGCAAGGGCCCTGATTCCGAGCCGCCCATCGACCTCGATACGATGATCGACCTGACCGCCAAGGCCGAGGTCGACGGCGTGAAGTTCGACGGTATCGACATCTTCCATGCCGGCCCCCACACCAATATCGATTTCACCGATGACGAGGCGAAGCAGCTTGCCGACAAGGCCGCGAGCAAGGGTCTCGCCATCGGCTCCATCGTGGCGCCGGTCTGGCCGCCCGTCGGCGGCGGTTCGGCCATGGGCTCCGAGGATGATCGCAAGAAATTCGTCGCCAATGTCCGGAAGTCCTGCGAGCTTGGCAAGCGCCTGAGGGAGCTCGGCGTTCGCAAATACGGCGTGATCCGCATCGATTCAGCCGCCGGTCCCGGCGACTGGGCGAAAGACCCGGTCGGAAACACCAAGCTCATCGCGCAGACGTGGCGCGAGGCCTGCGACGTCGCCAGGGATTATGGCGAGCGCCTCGCCGCCGAGGGTGAAATCTGCTGGGGCGGCATGCATTCGTGGAAGTCGGTCATCGACACCATGGAGCAGACCGATCGTCCCGGCATCATCGGCTTCCAGGCTGACATGGCCCACACGCTGCTTTACACCATGGGCTACAACGCGCCCGAGGCAGCACTTCTGCCCGAAGGCTTCGACTGGAAGGACCAGAACGTCCTCGATGCCGCGCTGAAGAAGATGACGGACGCGCTCCGCCCCTGGACGATCGATTTCCACGTCGCCCAGAACGACGGCACGGTGAAGGGCATGGGCTATCACGACAAGACTGGCCGCCATTGCATGGTGACGGACCCCAATGGCCGCCTCGACATCACCAGGCACGCCGGATACTGGCTGCGCGATGGCAGCGGCGATCTTACCAAGGCCTTCCAGCACATCTGCTGGGATGGTTGCATGTTCCCCAATGACGTGATGATGAAGCAGCAGACCTGGAACGGCATCCTAGGCGCGATGATCAAGGTCCGCGATGCACATGGATGGGCGGCCTGATCATGGCGAGCAAGACATTGAACATCGGCATGGTGGGTTATGGCTTCATGGGCCGCACCCACTCCAACGCCTTCGCGCAGGCGCCGCATTTCTTCGATCTTGGCTACAAGCCGGTTCTGAAAACGATCTGTGCACGGAACGCCGGGAAGGGCCAGGCCTTCGCGGAGCAATGGGGATACGAGAACAGCGTCACCGACTGGCGCAAGCTCGTCGATGACAAGTCGATCGACCTGATCGACATCGCCAGCCCCAACGACACGCATATGGAAATCGCCATCGCTGCGGCGGAAGCCGGCAAGATGGTGATGTGCGAGAAGCCATTGGGCCGCTCGGCCGCCGAGTCGGAGAAGATGGTCGCCGCCGTCGAGAAGGCAGGCGTCGCCAACATGGTCTGGTACAATTATCGCCGCGTTCCCGCCGTGACGCTGGCGAAGCAATTGATTGACGAGGGGCGGCTGGGCAAGATCTTCCATTACCGCGCCAAGTTCCTGCAGGACTGGACCATCTCGAAAGACCTACCGCAGGGCGGCCAGGGCCTGTGGCGCCTCGATGCCGGCGTTGCGGGTTCGGGCGTCACCGGCGATCTTCTCGCACACTGCATCGATACGGCCATGTGGCTCAACGGCGGCATCAAGACGGTGTCGGGCATGACCGAGACCTTCATCACCGAGCGCCACCACAACATCACGGGAAAGACCGAGAAAGTCGGCATCGACGATGCCTCGCTTTTCCTTGCCCGCTTCGACAATGGCTCGCTCGCCACCTTCGAGGCCACACGCTATGCCCGTGGCCACAAGGCGCTCTACACGCTGGAAATCAACGGCGAGCACGCCTCGATCGCCTGGGACCTGCACGACCTTCACAGGCTGCAGTATTTCGATCACCGCGACGAAGGCCGCACGCGCGGCTGGCGCTCGGTCCACATCACCGACAGCGACCACCCCTATATGGCGAAGTGGTGGGTGCCCGGCCTGCAGATCGGCTATGAGCACACCTTCATCCATCAGGCCGCCGACTTCATCGAGGGGCTTACCAGCGGCAAGCCTGCGGCACCGACCTTCCGCGATGCGTTTGCAACTGACCTTGTGACAGATGCGGTACTGAAATCGGCTCGCACCGGCCAGTGGGAAAATGCCAAGGGATAGCAGTCCTTTGCTACTTAATTGTGCAAACGCCTCTCGCTCAGGATTTGCGTGAGAGGCGTCTTGCAAAACGTGAAAGACAGGCTAGTCTGCGGCTCGACAGCAAGAAGAGCCTTAAGGCCGGCGACGAACAGGGATTGGGAATGACAGCGAGCGCTAGCCAGGCATTGCGCCTTTCGGGGATTTCGAAATCCTATGGAAACGTGCGTGCACTGAGCAATCTGTCCTTCGATGTTCCGGAAGGCCGCTTCTTCGTGCTCTTCGGGCCAAGCTCGGTCGGCAAGACCACTGCGCTCCGCACCATCGCGGGCCTTGTGCCGGCTGATTCCGGCCGTCTCGAGATCTTCGGCAAGGACATGACGAGCGCACCCATCGCCGGACGCGGCGTGTCCATGGTGTTCCAGTCCTTCGCGCTCTATCCGCATCTCACCGTCTACGAGAATTTCGCCTATCCCTTGCGCGAAGAGAAGGCCGCCCGCGAGGAGATTGACCGCCGCGTGAAGGAAACAGCCGCAATGCTGAAGCTGACACCTCGGCTGGAGCGCAAGCCCGGCACGCTGTCGGGTGGCGAGCAGCAGCGCGTGGCGCTGGGCCGGTCCCTGATCCGCCGTCCGAAAATCCTGCTGCTCGATGAGCCGCTGACCAATCTCGACGCCAAGCTCCGCCACGACATGCGCGCCGAGTTGAAGCGCCTGCACCGCCAGCTTGGCATGACGATCGTCTACGCAACACCAGATGAACTCGAAGCCCTGTCCATGGGCGAGGAGATCGCGGTGATGCGCGATGGCGCGGTCGTCCAGCGCGGCACGCCGGACGAACTCTACGAGCAGCCGGGCGATACCTATGTCGCGGGAAAGATCGGCTCGCCGCACATGAACATCATCAAGGCCACGATCGGCGCCGACATGGCAACCTTCGACACCCCGCTCGGCAAGCTGAACACGGGCCGCAAGGTCAAGACCGGCACGGCAGGCGAGGCCGCCCTGATCGGCATCCGCCCGAGCGACCTCAAGATTGCGGCAAAGGGCGAGCATGCCATTTCTTCGACCATTCACCTGATCGAGCCCTTGGGCGACGTCACCGTGGTGTCGGTCGATGCCGGCGGCGAAACGCTCCGCATGGTGCTGCCCGAGGCGAGTGCCATATCCATGAAACCAGGCGATGCCTTGTCCGTCGCCATCGATACTGCCAAGATCCACATCTTCCGTGCCGCAAGCGGCCAGGCGATGACCTGACGAGACGGCCTGAAGCAATCCGGTTAACCATGGGAGGAAACCTGACAATGACCGTGATGACGAAACTGAAAGGGTTGGCGACTGCTGCAAGCTTCGCGGCCACACTGATGGTGGGAGGCGCCAGCATCGCCTCTGCCGAAGACGTCGTGCTGACGATGGCGGTGCCTGATTGGCCGCCGACGCGCATCATGAAAAAGTTCTTCGACGAGCAATACAAGCCCGCTTCCGGAAACAAGGTGACGCTCGACGTCGACTTCATTCCGTGGCCGGACTTTTATACCCGCGTCAACGCTTCGCTGACGAGCGGAGAGCAGAAGTACAACTTCATCGTGTCGGACTCGCAATGGCTCGGCGCTTTCGTTGAAGGCGGTTACTTCCGCAAGATCAACGATCTTCTCGAAGCCGACCCGGCCTTCATGGCGACGTTCAAGTCGATTCACCCGAATCCGCTGAATGCCTATTCGACCTATCCCCACAAGTCGGAAAATTACTACGGCTTCCCGCAGTTCCCCGACGTGCTGGTGAACTTCGCCCGCAAGGACATCATCTGCCACGAGGAAGAGCAGAAGAACTTCCAGGCGAAGTACAGCAAGAAGCTTCCCTGCACCGGCGAAGAGCTCGATGCCATGACCTGGGACGACTTCAGGAACGTCGGCGAATTCTTCCAGCGCAAGAAGGGCGACATGCTCGCTGGAAAGCCCGCCGAAGACGATTTCTATGGAATCGCCTATCAGGCCGGCAAGGGCTACGACTTCTCGTCGATGCAGATCAACGGCTTCATCTGGCAGATGGGTGGCGACACCTGGGATGAAACCAAGGCACCGGCGAGCCAGGCCGAAGGCGTGGTCAACTCGCCGGAAGCCGTCGCGGCGCTTGAGAAGTATCTCAGCATGATCCAGTACATGCCGCCGGTGGCCAAGACCGGCACCATGGACATTTTCAAGTCCGACGAACTGTTCCGCGAAGGCAAGGTCGCGATGAATATCGACTGGATCGGTCTGGGCGAAGCCTCGCTCGATCCGAAGTCCTCCAAGGTGTCCGACAAGCTGGTCTTCGGCCAGATGCCCGGCACCATGGGCGCTGACGGCAAGATGATCCGCTGGTCGAACATCGGTGGCCAGCCCTTCGTGCTGACGACCTGGACGACCGACTCGCAGATCAAGGAAGCCGTCGAGTTCGTGAAGTGGTGGCTGTCATCTGAAATCCAGCACCAGTTCGCAGCCGGTGGCGGCCAGTCTGCCGTCAAGTCGGTCTACGAGGATCCGAAGTACGTGACCTACCGTCCCTGGAACCGCGCCTGGGCTCCCCAGCTCGACTGGCAGAAGGACGTCTGGCATGTGCCGCAGTTCTTTGAACTCTTGACCCAGCAGCAGGACCAGTTCGACCTTGCCATCACCGGCAAGCAGGACGCCAAGACCACTCTGGATAACATTGCCAAGTTCCAGCAGAACCTGCTGACCGAGGCTGGCCTCATCCAGTAATTCGACACCGGAGACGCGAGGGGCTTGATGCCTCTCGCGTCTTCACCTTTCTCCAATTTTGAAGAAGAACAGTGCCGATGACCGCGACGACCGTGCCGACCGCCACACCGGGCTTCACGAGCCTCTCTCTCGACAACTGGAGGCTGGCGCTTGTCGCCGGAGTGATCTTGTCCGTCATCGCCATCGTGGCGCTCCCTGGCGTGGCCGCATTCTGGATCGTTGGCATCATGGTGGCGCTGGTTGCCGTCGCCTTCATAGTGAACGCCTATCGCAAGCGCTATTACGGCGGCCTTCTCGTGGCGCCTGCCATTGCCGTGCTCTTCGTCATGAACATCTTCCCGCTGCTGTGGTCGCTGGGCTTGTCTTTCTTCGCCTACCAGTCGAACAACCAGTCGATCCGCTTCGTGGGGCTGAACAACTACATCAAGGCGCTGACCAACGATCTTGCGGCCCAGGCCAACTGGAATGCCCTGGTCAACACGGCGATCTTCGTGGTCTTCACCGTCTCGGCGCAAATGCTCGTGGGCTTTCTGCTCGCCATGCTGTTTGCCAAGCAGTTTCCGCTGCGCAAATACCTTCTCATCCTCGTGCTGACGCCGATGATGCTTTCGGTCGTCGCCTCCGGCGTGTTCTTCACCTATTACTACGATCCGACCTTCGGCATCCTGAGCTACGTGATGGGCAACATCACGGGCGAGCAGTTCATCCTGATGGATAACAAGGTTGGCGCCGTGGCCGGCATCGTATTCGCCGATGCCTGGATGTGGTCGCCCTTCGTCATGCTGCTGGTGCTGGCCGGTCTCGTCTCCGTGCCGAAATATCTCTACGAGGCCGCCGCCATCGACCGCGTGTCGGGCTGGCGCCAGTTCTGGAACATCACCTTCCCCTATATTCGCGGCCTCCTGATGCTGGCGCTGCTGTTCCGCACCATCGAGGCTTTCAAGCTCGCCGATCTCGTGATCCTGCTTACCAAGGGCGGCAACGACACGATGACGATCTCCTACCACCTGATCCGCATCGCCAACGAGCAGAACAAGACATCCGAAGGCGCCGCGATTTCTTATCTCATGCTCTTCATGGTGATCGTGCTCACCAACCTCTATCTCTACCTGGCCAATCGCCGCAGCCACGGAGGTTGAGGTGAGGACAGCGCGCATCATGCAACACGGGAATTCGTGGATAGAGCCCTCATCCGGCCTGTCGGCCACCTTCTCCCATCCTTCGGACGGGAGAAGGCAGATGAACCGACGCGCCTTCTCCTGTGGCGAAGCCATGGGAGAAGGTCCCGACAGGGGGATGAGGGCTGCCCGCCACAATGTGGCAATAAATGCAAGGACGACCACCCATGGCTGAAAGCAACTCAATCTGGGAAAGACTGGGCTTTCGCAAGGCCAGTGGTGTCGGCGAAGCGGGATGGGGACGGACCTTCTTCGTCGCCATCATCGCCTTCATCTACTTCATTCCGGTTCTCTTCATCATCT
>JBKJQU010000281.1:0-6162 GCA_046594995.1 Aestuariivirga sp. | reverse complement strand
GTAAAGCCTGAGCTTCATGCTGGAAATCCGCCGCAACAGAAGGGCTTCGAAGCGGTCGGTCGAGAAAGTCCAAAGCTCCTGCATATCCGCTACGAGTTGCTGGCCGTCATCGCCAATATCGCCGATCGGCGACATCCGAATGGCAAGCTCCGGACCTTCGGTGGTTGACAGAATTTTGGCAATGCGTTCCGGGTGCCGCCCCATCACTTCTAGATTGTTGCTGGCAATGGTATACGCCGAGTCATCCAGCGAAGCGGCGCGGGCTGCGGTTAAACTAGATTGGACTCGCCTTTGAGCTTCCTGCCAAGCACCGATGGCTAGTAAAAGTTTCGAGGCTTCATAGTGATTGATTTCTCCGTCCCTCATAGCTCGAGTTGTAAGTGTACCGAGATAGGTAAAATCGGAGAGAAGCGCAGCGCCTTGCTGGCTGACGATTGCACCCAGGTGATTCGTTTCGGGAGACGGATCAAGAATAATGTTGGATGATGTGGAACTCGCGGCTTGCAGCTTTCGAAGAGAGTCTACTGTGAAACGCGTATCATCAACATACGTGAGGAAGTCGGCAAGCGGCCGGGCAAACTCCCGTTTCAATCCCAGCTCTGCCGCAAGCGGGGAACCAAATTTGCGCAAACGGGTCATTGCCTCATCATCAATGGAGCCAAGTGCAGCTTTAAATGCCACCGGCATGATAAGCCGGCTGAGTTCCACGCCTTTCAGTTCGCGCTGGGCAAAGGCCAGTTCGCTTTTGAGCGAATTGAGCATGAAGTAGGAGAGAACCAGCATTGGCAGCAACAGCACACCAACTATTCCGCCGAGTTTCAGGCCCGCGACGCGGGATGCGAGTGCTTCGGTCAATTATCCCTGTCCTTCTGAAAGCAAGGCGAAACATTCATCATCGGTACCACCCTCACGCCGCATTGCTCACGGGCTGGCGCAGCGGAAACCACGCAGTGAAACTAGCCCCATTGCCTGGAGATGAACTGATCTCCAGCCCGCCGTTATGATCCTGAAGGATCTTGTCGACGGCGGGCAGCCCCAGACCCGTGCCAAAGCTCTTGGTTGTGAAAAGCGGCTCCAGGATCTTGTCGAGAATATCGGCTGCCATGCCGGGGCCATTGTCTGCGACCGTCAATTCGATGCCACGATGAACGCTTCGCGTGATGATGGATATGCGGGGCTGGCCGGTCGTGAATTTCGCTGGGTCGTCGCCCTTGCCCACCATCGCCTCGGAAGCATTTGTGATGAGGTTGACGACGACACGGTTCATGCGCGCTGTGTCGATATTGGCCGAGATGCCGCCGAGCCCCAGATCACATTCTATCGTTACGGCGGCGGGAAGTTTTTCAGCCTCTTCCGCCACGATCCGCCCCAGCCATTCGTCGAAGCCAGTTTCCTCGGTCTGCAGGGCGCGAGACCTTGAGAAATCGAGGAGCTGCGAAATGATCGTGTCGCATCGTGTAATGCCATTGCTGATACGCGTCAGTTGCTGCTCCACGCCCATGCCCTTGTCCTTCAGCTTGCGTTCCATAAGAAAAGCGGCAGTGCGGACGGCACCCAGCGGATTTCGGATTTCATGCGCGACGGTTGCGGTAAGCTGGCCGAGCTGAGCCATGCGCCCGCGCCGGACGATTTCGTCCTGCGCCTCTTTCAGCTTCCGTATGCTCTCGGCGAGTTCCGAGTTCAACCGCGATATCTCGTCGTTCACGCGCTTCAACTGGGTCATTTCGGAAATATCGACCAAGCTGACGATGGCCGAGCGCAAGCTGTCGGCCGACAGGGAAAGCCAGCCAGAGCTGATGACCAGCACCCGCCGCTCCACACCAGTCGAAGACTTGAGATCGGTTTCGAACCGCGACGTCACACCAGGAAAATCATGCCGTGAACCGCCGAGCAGCGCGGCAATGTCGGTGTGCGCCAGATCGTCGGTATCGATCCCGAGATAGGCGACGAATCGTGGATTGAAGAAATGTGTGCGGCCCAACTCGTCCACCTGCCACACGCCCACGGGAACTGTCTGCGCAAGTGCGCGGTACTGCTCCTCGCGTTTCCGTATTTCCGTCATGTTGGCATTGGTGCCGATAAGATAGCGTTTGCCATCTGGCGTCACGATCCTGGTCTTGCGGGTCAGCACGGGGATCGAGATGCCGGAGGCGCCGGTCGCAATCTCCTCAGCTTCAAGGGTCAGCCCTTCCTCTATCACCGCGCGATCGCGGGCGAGGAATTCTTCAGCCTCCGCGGCGGGATAGAAATCGGCATCGGACTGGCCGAGCAGCATCGACTCGGGATGACCGATGATAATGCAATGGGCCTCGTTGGAATAGATGAAGCGGAGGTTTTCGTCCTTGGCGAAGATCGAAGTCGGGAGGTTGTCGAGGATATCCAGCAGGATGGATGCATCCTGTATGCGCTGCGGCGCGGCGTTTTCGGCACTCATGTCGGCCCCTCCACGATCTCTTTCCAGCCCCCATAGGCCGGTGCGCCGGACGGTCACCTTTGTCTGGACAACCCCGCTCGCGTGGGAGAGACTAGGAAGATCATGGTAAAGATTCCCTTTCGGCGGGGCTTTTCCGGTGGCTGCCAGTGCGGGCGGGTGCGCTATCATGTTGACGGAACACTTGGAAAAGCCGGCATCTGTCACTGCCGCATGTGCCAGAAAGCTTTTGGAAATTTCGGTGCCGCTCTTGTCAGCGTGACGGCAGTGGACCTTGCCTGGACGAGAGGAGAAGCCGCTGTCTTCCGCTCTTCCTCTATCGTCTCGCGTGGTTTCTGTCCGGCTTGTGGCACCCCTCTGTTCATGCGGGAAGACGGCGACGGCAACATCGAGATGGCAATCGGCACGCTCGACAACCCCAATTCGGTTGGACCGATGGCGGAGCAATCGGGCGTGGAGAGCAGGGTGTCCTGGTTCGACTCTATTGCCGGCGTGCCGGAGCAGCAGACAACTGACTATCGTTTGCCAGAAGAAACGGAAAAACTGAAAAGCCTTCAACACCCGGATCACGACACGGAGCATTGGTCATGACCTCGAACCTTATCGCTTCAGGCGGCTGCCAATGCGGAACGGTCCGCTACGCGATCACAACACCATTTGAGAACCCACACATCTGCCATTGCCGCATGTGCCAGAAAGCTTTCGGCAATTATTTTGCGGCGCTCGTTGGCACGAATAAGAACGGCCTCAAATGGACGAAGGGTGAGCCCGCGATCTTCAAGAGTTCAGAGATCGTCGAGCGCGGTTTCTGCCGCGATTGCGGAACGCCGCTATCTTTTGCCTATGATCATTCCGATCGGATTGCTGTCTCGATCGGTTCGCTCGATCATCCCGGTCAGGTGTTGCCGGATAAGCAATTCGGCGCAGAAGGCATGTTGCCCGCTTTCGATATTCTGCACACCCTGCCCGCAACCCGCACGGAGGACGACATCCCGGCGGACTTCTTGGAAAAGCTCAAAAGCCGCCAGTACCCGGACGGAGAGCTATAGAACACCCCGTAACGCCTTCGTCATGACAGGCAGATGACCTCACTATTGTGTCCCGCTAGTTCTTTTTAAGATTGTTTCGAATAACCAATGGTCAGAGCACTCTTCATATGTTCTCAAAACAAACTTCGCAGCCCGACAGCCGAACAGGTGTTTTCGCACTGGCCGGGCGTCGAGGCCGGTTCGGCTGGACTAAACAACGACGCGGAAACACCATTGTCCACCGAGCAACTGGACTGGGCCGATGTGATCTTTGTCATGGAGAAAGCGCATCGTAACAAGCTGACCGCCAGATTTCGCCGCCATTTGAATGGCAAGCGCGTCATCTGTCTCGATATTCCCGACGATTACGACTTCATGCAGCCGGAACTCATCCGCCTGCTTGAAGCAAAGGCAGGCCGCTTTATGCGGACCACCTAGCCAGCAAGTGCCGCCTTGATTGCGGCAATGGCGTCCTCCGCCTTCAAGGCGTCAGGACCACCGGCCTGCGCCATGTCGGGCCTGCCGCCGCCGCCCTTGCCGCCCAGCACGGTGGAACCGGCGCGTGCCAGTTCAACCGCGTTGAAGCGTGACGTGAGATCGGAAGTGACGCCGACGATGAGGCCTGCGCGGCCTTCGTCATTGATGCCGATGAGAGCAACAACGCCCGAGCCAAGCTTGGCCTTGCCTTCATCCACGAGGCCCTTCATGTCGTTGGGCGAAATGCCTTTCAGGATGCGGGCCATCAGCTTCGTGCCGTTGATTTCTGAAATTCCGTCATCACCCGATGCACCGCTGCCGCCAAGCGCCAGCTGCTTCTTCGCTTCTGCCAATTCCTTTTCAAGCTTCCGGCGCTCGTCGATGAGCACTTCGATGCGCGAGACGATATCGGCGGGTGCGGTCTTCAGCGCCGCAGCCGCAGCCTGGACGCGGCGGTCCTGCTCTTCCAGATAGGCACGCGCGGCAAGTCCCGCCAGCGCTTCCACGCGGCGCACACCTGCAGCCGAAGCGCTTTCGGAGATCACCTTGATGAGGCCGATGTCGCCCGTGCGCGTCACATGCGTGCCGCCGCAGAGTTCCAGCGAGTAGACAGGCTTTCCCGCGCCGTGGGTGTTGCGGCCCATGGATACGACGCGAACCTCGTCGCCATATTTTTCGCCGAACAGCGCCATCGCGCCCTCGGCAATGGCATCGTCCACCGACATCAGGCGGGTGTTCACCTTGTCGTTCTGCAGCACGATCTCGTTCGCGATGGCCTCGACCTGCGCGATCTCGTCATGGCTCATCGACTTGTTGTGAGACACGTCGAACCGCAGCCGATTGGGCTCGACCAGCGAGCCCTTCTGCGCCACGTGGGTGCCGAGCGTGATACGCAACGCCTCGTGCAGGAGATGGGTGGCCGAGTGGTGAATGCGGTTGCCGGAACGGCGCGTGTGATCGACGAGAAGTTCCACCGCATTGCCCGGCTTGATGCTGCCCTGCTCCATTTCACCCACATGGATGAAAACATCGCTCACGCGCTTTTGCGAATCGGTGACGCGGAACACGGCACCTTCCGCGGTGCGGATCACGCCGTGGTCACCCGTCTGGCCGCCAGACTCGCCATAGAAGGGCGTCTGGTTGACGACGATCTGGCCCTTCTGGCCCTGCGAAAGCTCGCTGACTTCCTTGCCGTCCACGACGATGGCGCGCACGATGCCTTCCGCCGTCTCAGTATCGTAGCCAAGGAACTCGGAAGCGCCCACCCTGTCACGAAGCTCATACCAGATGGTTTCGGTCTTGGCTTCGCCTGAACCCTTCCAGGCCTTTCGGGCATCTTCACGCTGCGCTTCCATCGCGGCGTTGAAGGCTTCCGTGTCGA
Organism: Aestuariivirga sp.; assembly: GCA_046594995.1. Taxonomy (GTDB): domain Bacteria; phylum Pseudomonadota; class Alphaproteobacteria; order Rhizobiales; family Aestuariivirgaceae; genus Aestuariivirga. The sequence continues at coordinate 845 of JBKJQU010000281.1, read as the reverse complement.
CGCTGATGCCGCGCGACTTCAGCGCATCCTGTGTGAGATCGAGCGGGAAGCCATAAGTATCATAGAGCTTGAACGCGATTTCGCCCGAGAATGTGTCGCCCTGGCCCAGTCTGGCCGATTCATCATCGAGGATGCGAAGGCCGCGCTCTAGCGTGCGGCGGAAGCGGCCTTCTTCGAGGTGCAGCGTTTCGGTGATCATGTCCTGCGCGCGTACCAGTTCGGGGTAGGCCGCACCCATCTCGCGCACCAGCGAAGGCACAAGCTGGTACATGAGGGGATCCCGTGCGCCGAGCAACTCAATGTGGCGCATGGCACGGCGCATGATGCGGCGGAGAACATAGCCCCGGCCCTCGTTCGACGGCAGCACGCCATCCGCAATGAGGAACGAAGACGCCCGCAGATGGTCGGCGATTACGCGGTTAGAGGCCTTGGCATGTCCTTCAGCCGGAACACCCGTGCGCTCGACAATGGCCGATATCAGTGCGCGGAAAAGATCCGTCTCGTAATTGTCATGGGTCCCCTGAAGCACGGCGGCAATGCGTTCGAGACCCATGCCGGTGTCGATCGAGGGCTTCGGCAGGCTGACGCGCTCATCCTTGGTGACCTGCTCGTACTGCATGAAGACAAGGTTCCAGATCTCGATGTACCGGTCCTCGTCGACGATCGGCCCGCCCTCGAGGCCGTACTCCGGGCCACGGTCGACGTAGATCTCGGAGCACGGGCCGGCCGGGCCGCGTGCGCCCGTGGATCAGAAGTTGTCCTTCATGCCGCGCCGCTGGATGCGCTCCTCGGGCAGGCCCGCGATGTTGGACCACAGCGCGGCGGCCTCGTCGTCGGAGTGCAGC
>JBKJQU010000106.1:0-6632 GCA_046594995.1 Aestuariivirga sp. | reverse complement strand
CGAGAACATGCCGGTGAAGAACTTGTCGGCGGCAAGTTTCCGGTCCGACGTATGGATGGTGGCGCCCAGGGCAACGCAGGCCGAGGGATAATCCGCCGCCGGATCATTGTTGGAAATCGAGCCGCCGATAGTGCCCTTGTGTCGCACATGCGGATCGCCGATGCCGCCGGCCAGAGCCGCGAGACCGGAAATTGCCTTCTTCAGGTCCTTGTTGCCCGCCACTTCGGCATGCGTGGTGCCTGCCTGAATGACGACCGACTTCGATCCGATCTTGATGCCTGTGTTCTTCAGGCCCCCAAGATCGATAACGTCGGTTGGCGCGGCAAGTCCCTGCTTCAGGGTGGGAATGAGCGTCTGCCCGCCGGACATGAACTTGCCGTCCTTGGCCTTCTTCATGGCCTTCACGGCATCCGCCACCTTGGCGGGTCGAACGTAGTTGAAATTTTCCATTTGTTGAGTCCTCCCGCTGGTCTTACTCAGCAGCCTTCTTCATGGGTTGCATGATTTTCCAGATTACATGCGGCGTCGCCGGCATCGGCACGTCGCGGACGTCGAGCGCATCCGTCACTGCATTCATCACCGCCGCCGGAGAGGCGATGGCACCCGCCTCGCCGCAGCCCTTCATGCCCAGCGGATTGCTCGGGCAAGGCGTGCAGGTGAAGGCCAGATTGAAGTTGGGAACATTCGCCGCGCGCGGCATCTGGTAATCCATGTAGGAGCCGGTCAGAAGCTGGCCCGACTGCTTGTCATAGACGCAGCCTTCGGCAAGCGCCTGGCCGATGCCCTGAACGATGCCGCCGTGAACCTGGCCCTCGACGATCATCGGGTTGATGATGTTGCCGAAGTCATCGACCGCCGTGTAGTTGACGACGTCCGTCACGCCCGTGTCCGTGTCGATTTCCACTTCGCAGATGTGGACGCCGGCCGGGAACACGAAGTTGGATGGATCGTGGAAGGCCGCTTCCTTCAGGCCCGGCTCGATCTCGGCCGAGTTGAACTTGTGCGCCACGTAAGCTGACAGCGCCACTTCGCCGAATGCCATCTTCTTGTCGGTGCCCTTCACCGTGAAGCTGCCATTTTTGAACTCGACATCGTCAGCGGAGGCCTCCATCACCGCGGCGGCAACACGCTTCGCCTTGGCCTCGATCTTGTCGAGCGCCTTGGAGATCGCGGTCATGCCGACAGCGCCGGAGCGCGAACCGTATGTGCCCATGCCGAACTGCACCTTGTCGGTGTCGCCATGAACAATCGAGATATTGTTGATGTCGATGCCGAGGCGGTCGGAGACGAGCTGCGCGAATGTCGTCTCATGGCCTTGGCCATGGCTGTGCGAACCGGTGAGCACTTCCACCGTGCCGACGGGGTTCACGCGAACCTCAGCCGATTCCCAGAGGCCAACGCCTGCACCAAGCGAACCAACCGCCGCCGAGGGCGCAATGCCGCAAGCCTCGATATAGGCCGAGAAGCCGATACCGCGGAGCTTGCCCTTCTTCGCCGATGCGGCCTTGCGGTCACCGAAGCCTTTGTAGTCCGAAATCTCGATGGCCTTGTCGAGGGAGGCTGCATAGTCGCCCGCGTCGTAGCACATGATAACGGGCGTCTGGTGCGGGAACTGGGTGACGAAGTTCTTCCGGCGGAATTCAGCCGGGTCCATCTTCAGTTCGCGCGCCGCCGTTTCGACGATGCGCTCGACCACGTATGTGGCTTCCGGACGGCCCGCCCCGCGATAGGCATCAACCGGTGCGGTGTTGGTGTAGATCGCGTCCACTTCCGCATAGATGTTCGGAATGTTGTACTGGCCCGAGAGCAGCGTGGCATAAAGGTACGTCGGTACGCAGGAGGAGAAGGTGGAGAGATACGCCCCCATTGCCGCTTTGGTGTGAACCTTGAGGCCGATGATCTTGCCATCGGCATCGGTGGCGAGTTCGGCATGGGTCACGTGATCACGGCCATGCGCATCGGCGAGGAAGCTTTCCGCGCGTTCCGCCGTCCACTTGATGGGGCGGCCGCCGATGTGTTTCGAAGCCCAGACGCAGGCCACTTCTTCGGCATAAATGAAGATCTTGGAGCCGAAGCCGCCGCCCACGTCGGGTGCGATCACGCGAAGCTTGTGCTCGGGTGCGAGGCCATGGAAGGCGGAGATGACGAGACGCGCCACATGCGGGTTTTGGCTCGTCGTGTAGAGCGTGTAGCTTTCGGTGCCGGTGTCGTATGAACCGATCGCCGCGCGGGGCTCCATCGCATTGGGGATCAGGCGGTTGTTGACGAGGTCGATCTTCGTCACATGCGCCGCGGTCTTGAAAGCAGCGTCCGTTGCCGCTTCATCGCCGATCGACCAGTTGAACACCCGGTTGTCGGGTGCTACGTCATGGATCTGCGCCTTGGCACCCATCGCCTCGGCAACGTCCACCACATGCGGAAGCGCCACGTAGGCGACGTTCACCGCCGCAGCCGCTGCCTTCGCCTGTTCGCGCGTTTCGGCAACGGCGAGAGCTACATGATCACCCACATAACGCACTCTGCCCTGCGCCAGCACGGGGTGCGGGCCGGCCTTCATGGGCGAGCCATCCTTCGAGTGAATCATCCAGCCGCAGATCAGGCCGCCAAGCTTGTCGTTGGCGATATCATCGCCGGTAAAAATACCGACGACGCCCGGCATCTTCTTCGCCTTGGCGGTGTTGATCGACTTGATGGTGGCATGCGCGTGGGGGCTGCGCACGAAATAGGCCCAGGTCTGCTTGGGCAGGTTGATGTCGTCGACGTAGTTGCCCTTGCCGGTGATGAAGCGAAGGTCTTCCTTGCGCTTTACGCGGGCGCCGATTCCGGTTCCTGTTGCGTTGTCCATGGAGCGTTCTCCTTACATGCTTGCCGCGCCGGCCTTAACGGCGGCGACGATGTTCTGATATCCGGTGCAGCGGCAGATATTGCCTTCCAGTTCGTGGCGGATCGTGTCGTCGTCGAGCTTCTTGCCCTTGCGCTTTACGATATCGACGGCGGACATGATCATGCCCGGCGTGCAGAAGCCGCACTGCAGCCCATGATGTTCGCGGAAGGCTTCCTGCATCGGGTGCAGCTTGCCGTTCTTGGCGAGGCCTTCGATGGTCGTCACTTCCGAATCGGCGCAGGAAATGGCGAGCGCCGTGCATGACTTGACTGCCTTGCCGTCCACATGGACGACACAAGCGCCACACTGGCTGGTGTCGCAGCCCACATGCGTTCCCGTCAGGCCCAGTTTGTCGCGCAGGAATTCAACGAGCAGCGTGCGGCCTTCAACATCTCCGCAAACTGCCGTCCCATTCACTTTCATCGTGATTGCCGGCATTGATAGTCCTCCCAATTGGCCTCCCGCATGATCCGGATCAAGCAGTACCGCTCTGAAACGCGAGGGCTTGCTCCGGTGGGGAAATTCTGTGATCGCCGGGGCGCATACTCATCCGGCATTTCTGTATCGTCAAGTGCGGCAAAGGTCTCACCGGTAAGAAAAAGTCGCGCGATCTCATCATGTTGCAGCGCACACGTGAAACCGGTTGAGGCAAACTCACGTAACTGCTGAAATAAGAGTCACCAAATGGAGGTTCGAATGCGCCGCTTTCTCGCCGTACTTGCCGCCCTGTTCATGACGATGTCCGTTTCCCAAGCACAGTCGCTGAGCGATTCCGACACGTCGGAGTTCCAGAGCATTATTTCCGGCCAGATCGAGGCCTTCCGCGCTGACGACGGTGCGCGCGCCTACAGCTATGCCGCACCGATGATCCGCCAGATCTTCCCCACGCCCGAAACCTTCATGGGCATGGTGAAACAGGGCTATCCGCAGGTCTACCGCCCGCAATCCTTCACCTTCGGCAAGGCCGAGCTCAGCGCATCGGGCCGCCCCACCCAGCGTGTCACCATCGTCGGACCCGACGGCGTTACCTACGAGGCCATGTATACGATGGAGCAGCAGCCGGACGGGACCTGGCAGATCAACGGTTGCGCCATCGTCCGCTCGCCGGATGCCAGTGCCTGAGCCTAGCGGTCAAAGGGGTTCTTTCCGGAATACATCCGCCAGATGGAACCGATGATATTTGAATAATCGTCGGTCCAGGGCGTACTCACGTCTCCCTCCGCCGCGCGATGCCAGGCTTCGTCCATGGCAATCCCGCGCAGCGCCTTCGGCGACTTGCCGATGAGTGCCACATGCGGCCTCAGGTCGAGCTTGTCCGGGTCCGGGTTCCAGTATTTGAGGTCGAGCGCGTTATACCACGCCTCAAGTCCCCTGGCCCGCGCGGCACCCTCGATCACGCTGGCCAGTTCCATGAAGCGGTTGGATATGTGGAACACCACGATACCATCGGGCTTCAGCTTGGAGAGATACACATCGAGCGCTTCGAGCGTCATCAGGTGTGCGGGCACCGAGTCGGATGAGAAGGCATCGAGCACGATCAGGTCGAAGCTTTCAGGCGCGGCCTGCTGAAGCCGCAGCCGCCCGTCGCCCATGACGATGGGCGCGCCATTCCCGCAATCGCGCAGATAGGTGAAATATTCCGGGTTCTGCGCGATGCGGACGATGTCCGGATCGATTTCGTAGAAGGACCACGTCTCCCCTGGCAGCGCATGGCAAGCCATGGCGCCCGTGCCAAGTCCGACGATCGCCACATTCTCCAGCCGGTTGCCATCCGCCCGCATGTGACGGACGAGCGAACCGAACGGACCATTGGCGTAGTAATAGGATTGCGGCTCCGGATTTGTGGTCAGGCGCAGGCCGTTTTTGTCCTTGCGCAGCTGCGAACCATGCTTGGTCGTGCCATGCGCCAGAATGTGATAGCGGCCATCCTGCGCCGGATAGACCGAAAGGACGCCATAAAAGCTGCGCGACTGCTCCATTGGCGCAGGAATTGTGCTCACCGTCCCGTAGACCAGCATGACCGATACCAGCACCAGCGCCTGGGCCAGCGGCTCGCGGCTCATGTACAGCAGAAGCCCAAGCGACATCAGCAGCCAGCCCAGCATCACGGTATTCTTGCTCTCCGGCCCGAAGCTTTCCGTGAAAGACAAAATGCCGAACACAAGCGATATGATGGCGATGGCAAGCAGCAATTTCGGCGTGATGAAGGCGCTAGACATCCGCACCAGCCCCACGGCTGCAAAGCCTGAGATCATCAGCAAGGGATACTCGATGACGCTGTTGAAGACGTTGGGCGCAAGCAGGCTGGCGAACATGCCGCCCAGCACACCTCCCAGCGACATGAGGAAATAGAATTCCGTCAGCTTTCCCGCAGCGGGTCTCAGCCGCACGAGTTCACCGTGGCAGGCCATCATCAGCGCGAATACGGCAAGCAGATGCAGCGGCACCAGCCACAGCTGCGTGGCGGGCGACAGCGCGAAGAGACACAGCGGCGCAATCACCACGCCCAGTTTCTCAATTACAAAGCCATGGCTGATCCACGGCTTCGTCCGGAAGGTGATGACGAAGGTCAGAAGATAGAGCGCAAGCGGCACGACCCACATGAAGGGTGCGGACACAAGATCGGTGGCGATATGCGCCGTGGTGCCGACGAGAAGCCCGGAGGGTACGAACGACAGCATCACCCAGATGAACCGCTGCCCCCATGTGACCCGTTCCGGCTGCGCCGATGCGCTCGCCGAACTGGCCGAGGCATCAAGTGCCGAGGCGGCGATGAGCCCGCAGGAGCAGACCATGGCGGCCAGAAGAATGTAACCGGCACTCCAGGCTTGCGTTTGCGGAACGATGCTCAGGAAGGGCTCGACCGCGAGCGGATAGGCCAGAAGTGCCGCAAAGCTCCCGGCATTGCTGGCGCCATAGAGGAAGTAAGGATCATGCGACTGCGCATGCCCTGACCGCGCGAACCAGGTTTGCAGCAGCGGCGCATTGGCCGAAATGGCAAAGAACGGCAGGCCGACGGATGCCGCAAACAATCCCATGAGCCAGAAGGCCTCGCCCTCCTCTGGCGGAATATCCCACCCGGCGGCGATGCTGATCGGCAGGCTGACAAGGGCAGACGCCATGACCAGCACATGAATGATCGCGCCCGTACGCAGGCTGAAGGCCTTCACCAGAATATGCGCATAGCCATAGCCCAGCAGCAGCACGCCCTGGAAAAACACCAGCGCCAGCGACCAAACGGCGGCACTGCCACCAAGCCGCGGCAATGCCATCTTGGCGAACATCGGCTGGATCAGGAACATGAGCAGCGCGCTGGAAAACAGCGTCGCAGCGAACACCGTGATCGCGACCTGCGGCTGGACCAACGACAGTTCGCTTCTCTTCGTGACTTCCACGGAAGACATCGGCACCCGGACGCTATGTTACGCAATTCAACGGCCCGCACCTTGGCCGAAGACCGCTTAAGTCGCCGTTAACGATAGAAGCCCGGAACTGCCTGAAGTTGCATTCCGGCATGAGAACACGCATTCGCCAGAGCGCATTTCCTGTGGCATAGGTTACGGGCATGACGGATCTGCCTCGATCTTCAGAAAACACAGCACGCCTGAACCTTGTCCTGGCCGTGGGCATCGTTCTGCTCACGCTGGCGGCGCTCTGGCTCATGGGGCGCGTGCCCATCTGCACCTGCGGAAGCATGAAGTTCTGGTTCGGCTCGGTCACGGGTGATGAAACCTCACAGCACTTTACC
>JBKJQU010000011.1:0-3672 GCA_046594995.1 Aestuariivirga sp. | reverse complement strand
AGGCGCCTACGCCCGCCTGAAGGACGGCTATCTCGACGCGTGCGGTGTGCAGAACCTGTTTCTCGAAGTCGACATGGCCTTCCAGGCCTTCATCGACATGTGGGACGGCAAGAAGCCGGAAAAGCTTCTCCTTGATCCGGGCTTCGTCATCACCCAAGCCAACCTGACCGAAAAGCAGGATGAAATGTGGGGCTATACCGTCTGGAAGAAGCAGAACGGCTAAGCTGACAAGTGGCGCCGCCGTGACGAATAGTCGTGGCGGCGCTTTCCGTCTCACCAGGTCTTCCGCGAGCGAATTGCCACATGACAACCGCTGACGATACAGCCGTCTCCAAACCCCGCGCGCAAGCGGGCTGGAAGCGATTGCTGCTTTCGGAATACCTCGTGCTCGTGCTGACAGTGTTCTATTTCGCAGTAATGTGGACGATCGTGCCCGAAATCGCGTCGTCGGAAACACTGCTCGATGTGCTTCGCGCCATGATGCCGTTGCTCGTGGTGGCCATAGGCCAGACCTTCGTTCTCATCGTCGCCGGCATTGATCTCTCCGCGCCTTCCATCATCGCCATGGCGAGCGTCGTCGGAGCATCGGTCCTGACCGGTGATGGCGGCTATGCCAGCGGCACGGGTTTCGAAGTCATCGCAGGCGTCATCGCTTTCGTGGCCGTCGGAACCCTTATCGGCACATTCAATGGTCTTTGCACCACGCGCTTCAATATGCCGTCCTTCATCGTGACGCTGACCACCATGATGTTCTTCTCGGGCGCGGCGATCTGGTACACGACCCTTCATACGGATGCGAGCAGCATCGGCAACCTGCCGCGCGGCTTCGTTGCCATCGGCCAAGGCACCTTCTTCGGCGGGTTGCCATTCTCGCTCTTCGTGGTGCTTGTGGTCGGCGGTGCAGCACACTTCATCCTGAGCCGGACGGTTTATGGCCGCTGGCTTTATGCCGTCGGCCTCAATCCTCGTGCAGCAGCAGTCTCGGGCGTGCCGGTCCGCCGCGTCATCTTCTGGGCCTTCGTCATCTCTGGGGTGTGCGCTGCCATCGCTTCGATCCTTTATACAGGCCGGCTTGAGACCGGAACGCCGGTGCTCGGCCAGCGCATTCTTCTCGATGTGATCGGCGCTGCCGTCATCGGCGGCGTCAGCCTGTTCGGCGGCAAGGGCAAGATTCTCTGGACCATCTTCGGCGTGCTGTTTCTCACCGTCATCGACAAGAGCCTGCAATTGATGGGACTGCCCATCGCATCGGTCTTCGCCATTAAAGGCAGCATTATCCTGGCGGCTGCCGTCATCGATGCCGTGCGGCACCGTGTGCTGGTGCGCGGATGAGCGCGCCTGCTGCGGTAACGGCTCCGCCTGCAACAGGTGCACCGCTGCTCGAAATCGAAGGACTGTGCAAAAGCTTCTTCGGCATCGAGGTTCTGCACAAGGTGGGCTTCTCGCTCCATGCCGGCCGGGTCCTGGGGCTGGTGGGCGAGAATGGCTCCGGCAAGTCCACCACCATGAACATCATCGGCGGCGTCCACCAGATGGACGCGGGCCGCATTGCCTTCAATGGCGCTGACTACAGGCCCAAGGGGCCCCGCGATGCATCGAAGCAAGGCATTGCCTTCATCCACCAGGAACTGAACCTGTTCCGCAATCTCTCGATTGCCGAGAACCTGTTCATAACGGAATTTCCGAAGCTCGTTCCGGGCCTGCCCTTTATCGACCGCAATGCGGCCCGCAAACGCGCAGCAGAACTTCTCGCCGCTGTCGACCTTGACATTCCACCCACGACACTCGTCAACCGCCTGTCCCAAGGCGAACGGCAGCTTGTCGAAATCGCCAAGGCGCTCGGCGCCAAGGCCAAAATTATTATTTTCGATGAACCCACCACATCGCTCACCACGCGTGAGACCGACCGGCTCTTCGACATCATAAACAAGCTGCGCCAACAGGGGATCGCCATCATCTATATCAGCCATATCCTCGACGATATCATGAGGCTGTGCGACGATATCGTCGTGCTCCGCGATGGCGATGTGGTGGGCAAGGCACTCAAAACCGACTTGACAATCGAGCGCATGATTTCGCTGATGGTCGGCCGCAACATCGACCAGCTGTTTCCTCCGCGCGAGGCCCTGATCTCGTCAGGGCCGCCGGTGCTGGAGGTAAAAAATGTCACGCAGCGCGGCACTGTGAAGGACATCTCGTTCTCGCTCCGTGCAGGCGAGGTGCTGGGGGTCTCCGGCCTGATGGGTGCGGGGCGTTCCGAACTCGCTCGCATCCTGTTCGGCATCGATGATTTCAGATCGGGCGACATCATCGTGGATGGAAAAACCCTGACGAAGCCTACACCCACTATGTGTATGGATCACGGCATGGCCTTCTTGACCGAAGACCGGCGTGCCGAGGGCCTGATGATGGAAGCCCCCATCGACCACAATATCGCGCTGTCCTCGCTCCAGGCCTATGCCGGCGGCTTCTCCCACAAGATCGACAGTTCGCGCCTTGAAGCCGATGTCTCGAAGATGAGCGCGTCAGTGCAGATCGGCGCCCGCGACATCACGAAAACTCTTGTCAAGAATCTCTCCGGCGGGAACCAGCAAAAGGTCGTCATCGGCAAATGGCTGCTGAGGGATCCCAAGGTCTTCATCCTCGACGAGCCAACACGCGGCATCGACGTCGGCGCCAAGAATGAGGTCTACAAAATCATCAACCGGCTTGCCGCGGGCGGCGCCGGCATTCTCATGATCTCGTCCGAGATCGAGGAACTGATCGGCATGTCGGACCGCATCATGGTTATGGCGCATGGCGAGATTCGCGCCACCATTGAGCGCGGCGCCTTTGATCGCGAGGAACTGTTGCGCGCCGCCATGTGGGACGGCATCCGGAGTGGCGCGAAATGAATGGCTTCCGCAACAGGTTCGCCATGCTGGCGCTGCAGAATGCGCCGCTTCTGCTGTTCGCTGTGCTGATCATCGTGTTCGGGCTGATGTCCGACCGGTTCCTGACACCCGTCAACTTCGTCAACATCATCAACCAGTCCAGTCATATCGCGATCATCGCCATCGGCATGACATTCGTTCTGCTGATTGCTGGCATCGATCTTTCAGTCGGTGCCAATATGTATCTGAGTGCTGCCATACTCGGCGTGTTCTTCGTCGGCATGCCGCCGATTGTTGCCTTTCCGCTTGTAGCGGTATTGGGGCTGGGGTTCGGTGCTTTCAATGGCTTCATGATCACGCAGTTGCGTGTGGCGGCCTTCATCACCACCTTGTCGACGCTGTTCATCGGCCGCGGCATCGCGCTCTACTTCTCCGGCAACAAGATGGTGCCCTTTAGCAAGAGCGTGCTGACCTTCGGCCGCACGGCTTATCTCGGCATTCCCTCGGCGATCTGGATTTTCGCGCTGGTATTGATCATTGCACTGATCGTCCTGAAGTTCACGACCTTCGGCCGACAGGTCTATGCGGTCGGTGCCGATCCCGATGCCGCCGCAAAGGCCGGCATCAACGTGAAGCGTGTGACCTTCGCGGTCTATTGCATCTGCGGCGTATGCGCGGCGGTGGGCGGTCTCGTGTCGGGCAGTCAAGTGGCAGTTGCTTCCTCCACCTTCGGCTTCCAGAAGGAATTTCCGGTCATCGCGGCTGCAGTGCTGGGTGGCACCAGCCTGTTCGGCGGGCG
>JBKJQU010000429.1:0-3817 GCA_046594995.1 Aestuariivirga sp. | reverse complement strand
ATATTCGGGATCGTTTTTCCATTGGTTGAGGCGGAGTTCAGAGACCCAGGCTTCGTCGAACCATGCACCGGGCAGTTTGATCCCCATGATGCGCTGCGCGGCTTCGGCATCTTTTGCGGCGCTGGCAGCGAGGCCTGCAAGCGGTACGAGACGGAGCAGAAGGCGTTCGGTTTCAATATCTTTCACAGCGATGCCTTCAATGCGCGCGCGAGATTGCCCTGGCTGCCTGCTTCCACACCATCGAGCCGCAGCCATTTCGCCATGAGGTGGAGTTCGGAGGCCAGGGCCTGCGCGGTTTCGGCTGGGTTTGCGTGGGCTTCGTGATGGATGGCATTGGCGCGCAGCACGCCGGATTGCCTGTCGGCCTTGAGGCAGACGCGGCCTGCGATGCGGTCTCCGTTCAGGAAAGGGAGCACGTAATAGCCGAACTTGCGCTTTTCAGCGGGCGTGTAGATTTCGATGCGGTAGTGGAAATCGAACAGGCGCTCGGCGCGGGCGCGCTCCCAGACGATGGGATCGAAGGGAGATACAAGTGCGGTGCCGCCGGCTTTTCGCGGGATTTTCACGTCCCTGTGGAGCCAGGCCCGATGCTTCCAGCCTTCGACGGCGACGGGGAGGAGCGTTCCTTCCTCCACCAGTTCGGCGAGTGCGATCTTTGTATCGGCAACCGGCAGGCGGAAATAGTCGCGGAGGTCGAACTCGGTGCCGAGCCCGTGGGCCATGGCTGACAATTCAAGAAGTTTGCGGATGGAGTCCGGTTCATTCGGAGTTGGCAAAGCGAGTATTTCCGGAGGAATGACCCGTTCAGGAATATCATAGTGCCGTTCGAAGCCCTGCCGCGTGGCGGTAGTGACGAGGCCCTGGTCGAACAGGGTTTCGAGCGCCATCTTGCCACGCGACCAGCCCCACCAGCCGCCCTCGGCCTTGCCGCCGCCGGGGACTTGCGAAGACGTTGTCGGGCCGTTGCGGGCGACTAAATCCAGCACCGATTTCAGATAGGTTTTGTCTTCCGCGCCGAAACGGTTCATCGCGCTGTAGGTGCCGTTGCCGGCCTGAGCCCTCGCCATCCGCCAGCGCATCAGGGGATGGAGGTCGAGGGGAAGCAGGCTCGCCTCATGCGCCCAGCATTCGAAGAAGGCACGCTTCTTCGAACCGAAGGTGCGCTCGTCCAGCGTTGCATGGGCGTAGTTGCCAAGCCGGGAATAGAGCGGCAGATAATGCGAGCGGACGAGGACGTTGACGCTGTCGATCTGCAACAGATTCAGGCGACGGACCATGCGGTCCATGTGGCTCCATGTGACCTTTTTCGACCGGTCGGAATGGGTGAAGCCCTGCGCCGCCAGTGCGATGCGGCGACCTTGAGCAATGGTCAGCCGGTCAGGCAGCGTATTCTTGCCAGGCGGCTTGCGCAGGGATTGATTCCCCTGTCGCAAGCTTTGAATTGTGCTTGTAGACCGTTGAGCAATAGGGGCAGATCGTTTCCGTGTCCGATCCCATGTCGATGAAGATGTGGGGATGATCGAAGGGCGGCAAGGCTCCGATGCACATGAATTCGCGGGCGCCGATCTCGATCGACGTCAATCCCATCGTGTTCTGGAAATGCGGTGTTGCACCCGTTGCCATCATGACCCTCAAACACTTGTTTCGAGGGCCGATTAGCATATGTTCGGCACCATGCACAAATTCAATTCGGACGGTGTGGAGATCGCCTACGAGGTGGCGGGCGAGGGGGCGCCGATCCTGCTCATTCACGGATTCGCCTCCACGGGCCGCGTGAACTGGTGGGATACGAGCTGGGTGAAAACACTCGTGGCCGCAGGCCGCATGGTGATCACGATGGACAATCGCGGGCATGGGGCAAGCGAGAAGCTCTATGACAGCGAACTCTACCCCGCAACCGAGATGGCAGAGGACGCGCGGCGGCTGCTGGACCACTTGAGCATCGCGCATTGCGATGTGATGGGTTACTCCATGGGGGCCAGGGTTTCGGCCTTCCTGACCATCAGGCACCCTGATCGCGTGCGGCGTGCTGTGTTCGCAGGGTTGGCATCGCGCATGATTACCGGCGTGGGTGGCGGCGAGGCAATAGCCAAGGGGCTTGAAGCGCCATCACGGGAGGATGTGACCGACCCTGGCGCGCGGGCCTTCCGGGTGTTCGCCGAGCAGACGAAGAGCGACCTCAGGGCGCTGGCCGCCTGCATCCGATCCTCACGCGAGAAGATCACGCTGGAGGATCTGCGCTCGATCACAGTGCCGGTGCTGGTGGTGGCGGGGACCAAGGATGACGTGGCCGGCGACGTGCAGACGCTGGTGGCCGCGATTCCGGGTGCTGAAGGCGTGGAACTTCCGGGCCGCAACCACATGAGTGCAGTGGGGGACCGTGGCTACAAGGATGCGGTGTTGAAATTTTTTGAGTGAAGTTAATAAAGGATAGCTGCGGCAACCGAAGCGATGCATCGAAGGATACTGTATAGAACGGAAAGTGTGAGGACGATGACGAAGCGGCTCGGAAACTACCTGAGTAGTGTCTCTGCGCCATGTGACATTGGGGGAGAGACTGCAGTTGAGTCGGTTCGACCTCCGCACGGCGGAGACATCTAAATGCACCTATTCATTACGATAGGACGGATGCTCGCAGTTCTCCTGCTCCTCTCTTCGTTTCACAAATCAGCCAACGGTTCTGAAGCTGATGTCCGTGACCGACTTGAAGCCGAATTGCTATCACTTAGTGAAGAGTTCTTCGAAGGAGATGAGACAAGAATAGATGACTTTGTAGACGATGGAATTCAGCATGATTACGGGCCAGCCTGGTTCGTCCGCGCGGCAAGGCAGTTTCTTCAAGTTGAAGGTAATGGCCAGGAGCTGAAATCAGCGGTGCTTCAGTCACTGAGCCACGGTGTTGGAAGTGCCGGTCCACTGTTGAGCTTCGTTGTCAACAAGTCGGATAATCAGCCGTCTGAGGATGTTGCTGCAGCGGAACGGGCGCTTGCCGGAATGGAGAATGTTTCGATAGTTGGCGAAGCTCATTCAATCTTGTTTTTCCGAAATCTTGTTATCGCTTTTCCTCAAACCGACCCCGGGCAAGCGAGATTCTGGAAGTTTGTCGAGCGCCAGTACAAGCCTGCTCTAGGCCGTGGCAGTCCCTTGGCTGTTGCGTTTGGCTTGAGTGAGGGTAAACCGTCAACACGGCGCATCCAGTTACTCTGCGCAATTCTTAGAAAAACTTATCGCGATCAATTTCAGCGGTGCAAAGCTGCAGGGGAGTTTGCAATTGGAAATGCACCCGAATTAGACGGGGCCATTCTTAAGAAAAACGCGACGGAGTTCAGGGAGAGTTTAGTTCTAAGGTTTGGACTTGCTGTCGATTCTTACGAGCGGGCGGTTTGCTCCACCTTGCGTCCGGGCGAATACCGCAATGTTATCTGCACGGACTTCTTGGCAGCGGCGCTCTCACTGTGTTCGATTCGAACGAATGAAAACCACTACAGAAAAGTCAACAATATGCTGGTGTGCCGGAAGAAGGACGTTGAAGGATTCGGGCAATATCTCCGGCAGATCGTAGAGGCCGAACTGAACAAAGACAGAGTGAAGGACTAGAGCATTCTGGTTGCGAGAAACGAAACGTCCAATCCGGCTCTAGGCCGGTGATGGGGCGGGGTATCAAAACACTGCGCCCTGGGTTGCGCCGTGGTTGGTTTTCTTGTCGTAGATGACGTCCTGATTGCTCCAGCGTCTGGCGATGCCGACGGGGTATTTGGCACAGGCGGTCTTGTCGATTTCGGCGGCGGCGTTGCGGCCGTTGGTGCCGTGGCCTTTT
>JBKJQU010000421.1:0-2750 GCA_046594995.1 Aestuariivirga sp. | reverse complement strand
TCTCCGTGACCTATACCATCAATGCGCTTTTCGGCGCGAAGGTGATCGCGGGCGATACCGGCTTCTTCCTCAACGACGAGATGGACGATTTCACGGTGAAGACCGGCGTTGAGGAAGAAGCCGGTATCGCCCGCGATCACCTTCGCGCCGAAAAGCGCATTGATGGTATAGGTCACGGAGACCGCGTTACCCTTTGAATCGATGATGGAATAATGTGTCGTCTCGGTGCCTTCGTGCGGTGGCGTTCCCGGCTGCACATCCTTCGACACCGAGGCCTTGTCCGTATTGATCTGTGCACGGATCAACGCCGCATAGTCCTCCGACAGCAGCCGCTCCAGCGGGTTCTTCACGAAAGCCGGATCGCCCAGCAGGAAGTTGCGGTCGACGAAGGCATGCCGCATCGCCTCCACCATCACATGAACGGCCTGGCTCGAGTTGAAGCCAAGTTCGGCCAGGGGATAGCCTTCGAGAATGTTGAGGATCTGGCAGATCGCGGTTCCGCCCGAACTCGGCGGTGGCGCCGAGATCAGCTCATGCCCGCGATAATTGCAGCGCACCGGCTTGTCTTCCGTCACTGTGTAGGTCTCGAAATCCTGCCTGGAAAGGATGCCGCCATTGGCGGCACTCGCCGCCACCACGCGGTCCGCAATCGATCCCTTGTAGAAGGCATCGGGCCCCTGCGCTGATATCAGCTTCAGCGTCGTGGCAAGATTCTTCTGCACCAGAAGATCGCCCACAGCCCAGGGCTTGCCATCATTGAGGTAGACGATCGCCACATTCGGCTGGCTGGCGAAACCCTTGGCCGAGCCGTTGAGAATATCTGCATCGCCCTGCGTCAACGCGAAGCCTTCGTCCGCCAGCCTGATCGCGGGCGCCATCACCTTCGCACGCGGCAGCGTTCCATATCTGGTGAGCAGCGTATCAAGGCCGAGCACCGTGCCCGGCACCGCAACGGCCTTGTAGCCTTTCAGGCTCAGGTCCTCGATCACCTCGCCCTTGTCGTCAAGGAACATCTTCTCGGTCGAAGCGAGTGGCGCCTTCTCGCGGAAGTTCAGGAACACGTCGCGCCCGTCCGCCAGATGGATCGTCGCGAAACCGCCGCCGCCGATATTGCCGCAGCACGGGTTCGTCACCGCCAGTGCATAGCCCACCGCCACCGCCGCATCGATGGCATTGCCGCCAGCCCGCATGATCTCGACGCCGACATCGGATGCAATGTGCTGCGAGGTCACCACCATCCCGTTCTCCGTCGTAACGGGAAGCCTCGTGAAGGCAAAGGCTGTCGAGGTGATCGAGAGAGCGAATGTGAACAGTACGGTTAGTCGCTTCATCTTCATCGGCAGTTCCTTCTCATGAATTGGAAGCGCACTCCGATTTGAAAATGAGATCAAACGCGGGTCCTACTTCCCCATCTCGCGCGCCAGCATTTCCAGCCGTTTCGATGCGGCCTCCAGCCGTCCGCCGAACTGGTCCTCAACCGCTTTTGTCTCGGCCTGCGCGGCGTTTTTCGACTCGCGCAAACCGTCGACCTGTTCTTCCAAAGCCTCGATGCGGCGGATCGCTTCCGACAAGCGGTCGGCCACCATCAGCCCTGCCATCACCAGCATGCGGATGTCCCCGACATTTCCGACGCTCTGCTTCACCCGCTGCACTTCCGAGTCCAGCAGTTCCGCCAGTTCGTTGAGATGGTCTTCCTCGCCCTCCGGACACTGCATCGTGTAGGGGCGGCCATTCACCTGAACGATCACATGCGCCATGCGCTCACTCTCCTCCGCTGTTCGAGTGGAGGACGGCGCGGATGCGCGACATGGCAACATCGATCTTGCCCGCCGCATTCTTGCTGGTGTTCACGAGTTCGGTTGCCTTCGACCGCACAAGGTCAAGTTCATGGGCCAGCCGCACGCGGTCGCGGCGCAGCGTTTCGGTTTCGCTCTCGAGTGTCTCGACGCGTTTCTGCCCGTTCACCTTCAGAACGATGGCATCCTCGATCTGGCGCAACGCCGTCTCGAACCGCTGGAATGCCTCATCCAGTTTCTGAGTATCCGCCATGAAAGCCCCTGGTAAGATTGCGGAATTTGCCACCCGTGACCGCTACGCACCATAAATGCAATGTGTCCCAGGCGCAATGTCACTTCGCACAGTTCTGAGCAGATGAATCTCCGCCACGCCAGCAATTGACTCTGAGGCCCCGGATGTTATCAGGTGCCCGTCCGCAAAGCGCCTTTCAGGAAGTGCCCTTCATGACCCAGTATTCGCCCGAACAGACCCGCTCCATGGCCAATGCCATCCGCGCCCTTTCGATGGACGCCGTGCAGAAAGCCAATTCCGGCCATCCGGGCCTGCCGATGGGTGCTGCAGACGTGGCAACCGTACTCTTCACGCAGTTCCTGAAATTCGACGCCGCCAACCCGCGCTGGCCCGACCGTGACCGCTTCATCCTGTCCGCCGGCCACGGGTCCATGCTCATGTATTCGCTGCTTTATCTCCTGGGCTACCAGGACATGACACTGGACGAGATCAAGAACTTCCGGCAGCTCGGCGCCAAGACGGCAGGCCACCCCGAATTCGGCCATGCCACCGGCATCGAAACGACGACCGGGCCCTTGGGCCAGGGCATCGCCAACGCGGTTGGCTTTGCCATCGCGGAGCGCCACTTGAACGCGCGCTTTGGCGATGATCTCGTCAATCACAAAACCTATGTGCTGGCGGGCGACGGCTGCCTCATGGAAGGCATCAGCCAGGAAGCGATC
>JBKJQU010000417.1:0-9458 GCA_046594995.1 Aestuariivirga sp. | reverse complement strand
CTTGCCATAGGCAATGAAGAAATCCTCAAGCGGCATGTGACGCTCTGTATCGCCATGGCGGAGGTGGAGCGTGGCGCCGAGCGCGATCAGCATGGGCGGCGTGTCGCCAATGGGCGAACCATTGGCGATATTACCGCCGATCGTACCAGAGGCGCGGACCTGCGTGGAGCCGAGACGGCGCAGGACTTCGCCAACGTCGGGGTCGATGTTGCCCAGTGCCGTGAAGGCTTCGGCATAGGTTGCCGCCGCGCCGATCGAAATATGGTCCGGACCATGCTCGATCTGGTGCAAGGCAGAAACGCCCCCGGTCAGGATGATCTTCGGCAGCTGGCGCATCTGCTTCGTGATCCAGAGCCCCACATCGGTTGCGCCTGAAACGATGGTGGCGTCGGGGTGTTCGGCGGCAAGCCCTGAAACCGTTTCAACCCTCGCGGGCCGCGCGATGAAGCTCGTCTCCGATCCAACCATCACATCGGCACCGTCATTCAGCCCGGACAGGATCTTGGCGGCATCTCCTGCCTCTCTTGCCCATCGGCCGGCGGCACTGCCGGTGCAGGATTTCAGGGCGGCATCGATGATCGGGCGATAGCCGGTGCAGCGGCAGAGGTTGCCGGCGATATGATCAGCGATCTGCTGGCGGGTGGGTGCTTTACCCGCATGGTAAAGCGTGAACAGCGACATTACGAAGCCCGGCGTGCAGAAGCCGCATTGCGAGCCATGGGTTTCAACCATCGCCTGCTGCACCGGATGGAGCGCATCGCTCGTCCCCAGGTCGTCCACCGTCACCAGTTCGGCCCCGTCCAGCTGGCCCACGAGAAGGATGCAGGCGTTGACGGGCTCATAGACCACGCGGCAATTGCGCAGCTGCCCCAGCGCCACGGTGCAGGCACCGCAATCGCCCTCGTTGCAGCCTTCCTTGGTGCCGCGCGATTTCTCCTGAAGCCGCAGATAGTCCAGCACCGTCTGCATCGGCGGAACGTGTGCCAGTTCAACGACACGGCCGCGGCGTAGAAAACGGATGGTGTGCCGCGTGCTCATTGCTCAGCTGCCACGATAAGTGGAATAGCCATAGGGCGAAAGCAGCAACGGCACATGGTAATGCGCGCCTGCATCGGCAATGCCGAAGCGAATGGGGATCACATCGAGGAACGCAGGATTGGCAAGCGACGTGCCGGATGCGCGGAGATAATCGCCCGCGTGAAAGCGAAGCTCATAATGCCCCTGCATGAAGGTTGCTCCTTCGAGGAGTGGACCGTCGGCACGGCCGTCGGAATTGGTATGGATGGTTTTCAGAAGAATGGCTCCGCCATCGAGCGTGTAAAGCTCGATCTTCAGGCTTGCGGCAGGCTTGCCTGATGCGGTGTCCAGAACATGCGTCGTCAGACGGCCCATGCGTCGCTCTTTCCCCTCTGCGTTTTCCCATTCGTCTTGCGGTTCTTTGCCCGCCTGTTATGCAAACGCTAACACAGTAAAATCGTTCTCAAAAGCAGATTAAGATGAACGGAGTGTGCGGAATTTCCGGACAGTCAGTCCGGTGGCAGATGGAGTTTCGCGATGGTCATGAAGGCATCCAGGGCGTGCCGCGCGCCGGCACCCGCCCGGCAGACCACATTCAGCCGGTCGAGCGGCAGACGTTTATCGGCCAAGGGAATCCAGACCAGAGTTCCGGCAGACAGATCCTGCTCAATGCCGATCGGCGTCTGGAACGCGATGCAGCTGCCGCGTCTTGCAAGCGAGGCCATGAGGCGCAACGAATTGCACTCGAAGGCGGGCCTGACATTGCGGGCTGCCGTCAAGCTGTCCAGAAGGGTGCGAAGGCTCAAGCCGCGCGAGGGCCATGCGACGGGGTGGCGCAAGCATTCGGACAGCGACAGTTTTTCCTGTCGCCCCAGCGGATGGTCCGGCGCCATGATGGCGCCCAGCTGGAGATCGCGCGTGGCAATTGTTTCAAGCCCTTCGAGAGAGGCAGGATTGAAGGTGAAGCCGATATCCGACTGATGTTCGCGGACAATCCCTGTCACCGCGTCCGAACCGGTGACGGTGACGGACACTTCGATGCCGGGATAGGCCCTGGCGAATTCCAGCAGCATGTCTGGAAGGATCGAGACCGAAATGCTCTCGACGGTGGCGACGCGCAGCAGCCCGCGCTTCAGGCCCTTCATCGCGCTCAGTTCGTCAAGCGTGGTCTCGTGGCCATGTGCGGCGGAGCGCAGGCCCCGCAACAGGATGACGCCTGCAGGTGCAAGCGCCAGTCCACGGCCCGAACGGTCGAAGAGCGCAACGCCCAGCGCCTCCTCAAGCTGGATCAGTTGCCGGCTGATGGCGGAGGCCGCGACATTCAAACTGCGGGATGCAGCGCGAACCGAGCCCGTTTCGGCCACCGCCATGAAGTAGCGGTAGGCGATGGCCATCAATGCCGCTTCTGCCTTGGCCACATCTCACCTGATCAGGATGGCGCGAAAGTCATTGACGTTGGTGTGGGTAGGCCCGGTGATGACCTGGTCGCCAAGCTTCTCGAACAGGCTGTGGGCATCGTTGTTTTCGAGGAAGGCCATCGGGTCCAGCCCGAGCTCCCGGGCACGCTCGAGGCTTGCAGGATCGATGGCCGCGCCTGCGATGAGTTCCATGCCGTCGATACCGTCGGTGTCGGCGGCAATCGCATGCATGCGGCTGTCACCGCCGAGAGCGATGGCCAGCGCCAGAAGGAATTCCACGTTACGGCCACCCCTGCCCTTGCCTTTCACCGTGACGCCGGTTTCACCGCCCGAAAGCAGCAGGCAGGGCTTTTGCACAGGATTGTCATGCGCTGCTATTTCAAGGGCGATCGCTGCTTGAACCTTGGCAACCTCGCGGGCCTCGCCTTCGATGCGGTCGCCGAGATAAAGCACGTTGAACCCCATGCTGCGGGCCTTTTCGCTAACCGCACGGAATGACTCACGTGGAGACACGATTACACGCGTCTCGATGTTCCTGTTCGCGATGCCGCGGTCCTCATCGGGCAGAGCCAGCCATTGCGTGATCGAGGACGGTGCTTCCACGCGATAGCGGTTCAGCACGGCCCGCGCATCAGCCTTGGTGGTATGATCGGCAACGGTGGGGCCCGAGCCGATAATGGCGGGGTCATCACCCGGTACGTCCGACAGGGCAAGCGTAAAGATCGATGCGCCATTGGCGGCGCGGGCAAGCCTGCCGCCCTTGAGGGCCGAGACCTGCTTCCTCACGCAATTCAGCTCGCCGATGTTGGCGCCTGATTTCAGCAGCCGCCGGATGAGTCCGAATTTCTCCTCCATTGTGATGCCGTCGACGGGCTTGGACATCAGCGCCGACGCGCCGCCCGATATCAGCGAGATCAGGAGGTCATCTTCTCCCAGTGTGGAGGCAAGCGACAGCGCGTTGTTTGCGGCAGCAAGGCTCGTTGCGTCAGGAACGGGGTGACTGCCGTGCACCACGCCAATGCGCTCAAGATCATGTGTATAGCCATGGGGCGCCACAACGAAGCCTTCGAGGGGGCCTTTCCAATGATCTTCGAGCGATGCTGCCATCGGGATGGCTGCCTTTCCCGCACCGATGACAACGGTGCGGCCCTTTGGCCTTTGCGGCAAGTTGCGCGCAACTGCTTTTACCGGGTTTGCCGTTTCCACGGCCAAATCGAACAGTTCACGCAGTAGTATCCTTGCCTTGGCCGTCGTATCCGCCACGCCGCATTCTCCTGAAGCCGAGACCCGGCCAACTTCTTGCTCCAAGCCGGGAGCCGGCACAAGCATCGCTAAATCGTGCTTCAATTTCTTTGAAAATGCCATGCTTCGGATTCACGGACCGTTCATTACAACAGTTGATCAACCTCAACTGTCTTCATCGGCAGGCGTAGGAATGATCCATCATCGTTAGGGGCGATTAACGATGAAAGATGGAGAGGCAGGATGCAAGCATCCACAAATTCCGTACTGGTCTGGAAGCGGATGGCCGATGAGAGCCAGCAGTCCGCAAAGCTGATGGCACGTATCAGCGTATGCCTGCTGGTCCTGATGACCGTGGTTGGCGCCTTTGCCTACACCTCCCATGCCCGCTATGGCGAGCTGTGCAGCTCGATCTACCAGCAGGCGAAGGGCTCGAGTTCAATGCAGGTGAAAAAGGCCGGTCTCGAAATTCTCACATCATACTGCGAGTGACGCCGCATTGACGCAGCAGGGCAAGGATTTCTCAACCCTGACGTCAAACGATACCAGCAACCAACTGGCAGTTGACCAAGCCTTCAGAAACATAACCTAGACCATTCGCAGACGGTATCGAGTTTGCCGTTGTGGGAGTGGCGAATGGGTTCTGAGGCTGGGACGCGGATCGACAGTTATATCGATCGCGACGTCGTCGCGCGGGTATTGAAGTTTCTCGATGCGATTGTGCTGTTCGGTGCATCGATCATCATTTCTCTGAAGTCGGCGAGCAATCTCGAGTCAACGACGCCGCAGGTCATTGGCTTTCTTGCGGTGGAACTGGCGCTGGTCTGCGTCTTCACCATGAGGGCACTTGGCCTTTACGGCGTGAGAGCCATGACGGAAGGCGCCTTTACGGCGCTTCGTGCGTCGGCGAGCTGCTTCCTTGCCGGCGGCATTCTCTTCGGGCTTGCCCACTTCTTCCTTCTGGAGATGAGCTACAACTGGATGTACCTGTGGATGATGGTGCTGCCGGTCTATTTCGGACTGACACGCGGCATGGTTTCCATGTGGGCGGGACGGCGTGCCATGAATGGAAGCTTCCGCCAGCGCATTGCCATCGTCGGCGGTGGCAAGGTGGCGGAGGAAGCGCTCAATCTTCTCGAAACGTCGCGCAATATCGATGCCGAAATCGTCGGTCTTTTCGATGATCGCGAGGATGCGCGCAGCCCACAGTCAATCCGCAAGCATCACAAGATCGGGAAGATCGAAGAGCTGGCCCAATATGCCCGCATGCAGCGCGTGGATCTCATCATCGTGGCAATCCCGTTGACGGCGGAGACGCGGCTCCTCACGATCCTGAAGCAGCTTTGGGAACTTCCCGTCGACATCCGCATCAGCGGGCATACTTCGAACCTGAAGCTTAATGCGCGCGCCTATACCTATATCGGCAAGCTTCCGCTGCTCTCGGTCTTCGACCGTCCGCTCAAAGGCTGGAACCTGTTCCAGAAAGAAGCGCTAGACCGTCTGCTGGCGCTTGCCGGCATCATCTTGCTTGCACCTGTGCTGCTTGCCCTGGCAATCGCCGTGAAGCTTGAGAGCAAGGGCCCGGCGATCTTCAAGCAGCGGCGGTACGGGTTCAACAACGAGATGATCGAGGTCTACAAGTTCCGCTCGATGTATACCGACCGTTGCGATGCTCTGGCGGCGAAGCTCGTCACCAGGAACGACCCGCGCGTCACCAAGGTCGGCTGTTTCATCCGCAAGACATCGCTCGATGAATTGCCGCAGCTGTTCAACGTGCTCAAGGGCCAGTTGTCCCTCGTCGGCCCGCGGCCCCACGCACGACAGGCAAAGGCCGCGGAAGTGCTTTATGAAGCGGTGGTTGAAGGTTACTTCGCCCGCCACAAGGTCAAGCCCGGCATGACCGGCTGGGCCCAGATCAACGGCTGGCGCGGCGAAACCGATACGCGCGAAAAGCTTGAACAGCGCGTGAAGCACGATCTCGAATACATCGACCAATGGTCGCTTGGCTTCGATCTCTACATCATCGCGAAGACACCTTTCGTGCTTCTGAAGGGCGAAAACGCCTATTGATCAGCGCGCGATGGTGACGCTGCAATGGGCGCGGCCCGCAATGTCGGCTGCCACCGAGCCGAGCACCAGACGTGAGATGCCGCGCTTGTCGCCGGTTCCCACCACGATATGGTCGAAGCCATTTTCTTCGGCATACTGCACGATGGCGGACGCCGCTTCCCGGCTTCTGAGAGAAAGTTCCTCCACGGCTGTTGCGCCGGCTTTCCGGGCTTCTGCCGAAGCCTCATCCAGCACACGCTTCGCCTGGTCATCTTCCCATGTATAGATCAGCGGCCCCCGCATGCCGCCGCGTGCAACATTCACCGCGCAGATCGCAAGCTTCGCGCCGAGCTTTGCCGACAACTGCGCGGCAAGCTGGATGGCATGGATGGAATGGTCGGTGCCGTCAGTGGCGCAGAGAATCCTGGTTGTCATTCGTCCCTCCTTTGGCTGATTGAATTTCAGCTGATGAGGGATTCATAATCAGAATGAACCCCGGAAACTTTGATCCTGGTCAATCGTGCGATTGCCCTCAGAGATTGTCTGTGCCGAAGGTGTCACACGTCCGAAGGTCGGTTGCCTGGAAGCCGCGCTTGAACCAAGCAACGCGCTGTGCCGAGGTTCCGTGCGTGAAGGATTCCGGCACGACATAACCTTGAGACTTCTTCTGGAGGCGGTCGTCACCAATGGCCGCAGCAGCGGCAAGGCCTTCCTCGATGTCGCCTTCCTCGAGAATTCTGGCGGAAGCATTAGCTTCCTTGGCCCAGATTCCCGAGAAGCAATCGGCCTGCAGTTCCATGCGGACCGAGAGTTCATTGGCCTGAGCCTCGGACACGCGCGAGCGCTGCGAGGCAACCTGTTCGGCAATGCCGAGGAGATTCTGCACATGGTGGCCGACCTCGTGCGCGATCACATAGGCCTGCGCGAAGTCGCCGGGAGCACCCAGCTTGTTCTTCAGGTCCTGATAAAAGGCGAGGTCGATATAGACCTTCTTGTCGCCAGGACAATAAAACGGACCCATGGCGGACTGCGCCTTGCCACAGGCCGACTGGACGAAATTCTCGAACAGCACGAGGCGCGGTTCCTCGTACTGCCGGTCCATGGACTTGAAAATCCCGCCCCAGACGCGTTCGGTAGAACCCAGCACGCGCTGCACGAATTCCTTGCCCGCATCGCTGTTGGCAGTTGTCGTACCGGTGCCTGAACCAATCCCCTGATCACCCGTACTGGTCACGTCGGTTGATCCATCCGGAACGGTGATCTCGGTGTTCGTGCCACCCGGCACCGGCAGCCCGCCGCCATTGATGACCTGAAGAAGATCGATACCGAAGAACAGCTTCAGGCCAAAATATATGACTGCCAGGAGGATGATGGTCTTGATGCTGAAGCCGCCGCCACGTCCGCCCATGGGAATGTTGATGCGGCGCCCGCCGCCGCCCGGAAAGCCGAAGCCGCCGCCAAGTCCGCCGCCCTGCCCTCGCCGGTCTTCGACATTCTTGCTCGGACGCTCATTGTCGAGACGCATCGGCTACCCTCCTGATTTCGTTACTGGTTGAATCTGGCTGCGGAATTTGACCAAGTCATAGATCAATTGCAAGCTTGGCGTGGTTACGTCCACGAGCCTCGCGATTTCGAGCACAACGCCAAGCAATGCTTCCAGTTCCGTGGGCCGTCCCGCCTCGACATCCTGCAACATGGAGGTGCGGTGCGCGCCGACTTTCGATGCCATGCCGATTCGCTCATCGACACTGACCGCGAAATTCACGCCGAACGCTTCACCCACAACGCGCGCCTCTTCCATCATGGTGCGGATGACGTGGCGCGCGCCGGGGTCGCTCGCAAGATCGACTAGTGTACCCCTGGTCAGAACGCTGACGGGATTGAAACTGAGATTGCCCCAAAGCTTCAGCCAGATCTCGTTGCGGAGATTTGCACGCACCGGACTCTTTATACCTGCCGCAGTGAGCAGGCTGCCCAGCCGCACCGCACGTTCTGACATCTCGCCCGATGGTTCTCCGAGCGGCATGCGCTCGCCGTAGTGATGCGCGATGATGCCGGGCGCTTCGATTTCCGCCGCCTGCCAGACGACGCAGCCCAGTGCACGTTCCGGCCCGATGCGTTTCCAGATTACTCCGCCGGGATCGACGCTTTCCAGCATGCGGCCTTCATGCGCGCCGCCGAACTTGTGGAAATACCACCAGGGCAACCCATTCTGCGCAAACAGAATTGCCGTGTCTTTGCCGATCAGCGGCTGCAACTGGTCGATGACGCCGGGGATGCCATGCGCCTTCAGGGTGAGGATGATGAAATTCTGGATGCCAAGCTCGGCAGGCCTATCCGTTACCGTGGGGCGGACGATATGCGTCTCGCCCGCCTGCCTCAGTTGGAGACCATTGGCTTTCATGGCCGCCAGATGCGCGCCGCGCGCCACCAGCGAGACCTCAGCCTCGCCCTTCATCGCCAGCCTGGCGCCTACATATCCGCCGATCGCGCCGGCGCCGAAGATGCAGATTTTCGTCATGGCGCCAGTCATGCGCAATCGGTCGGCCTCCGTCAACGTCCTGCAATTGAAGGGCTGGCCTCGTTCCGCTAAGACCCCCTCATGACCGACAGACTTATCATCGCACTGGCCCAGCTGAACCCGACGCTGGGCGCCATCAATGCCAACCTCGCCAAGGCGCGCGAAGCCCGCGCCAAGGCCATGGATGCGGACCTCATCCTGTTTCCGGAGCTTTTCATCTGCGGTTATCCACCGGAAGACCTCGTGCTGAGGCCGTCCTTCGTGGAGGCCTGCAAGCTGGCAGTCGAGGATCTGGCGAAAGACACCGTCACCGGACCCGCCATGCTGATGGGCCTTCCCTGGCGCGATGGCGTGAACTTGCACAACGCCGTGGCACTGCTGGCCAATGGCCGCATCGAGACGCTGCGCTTCAAGTTCGATCTTCCGAATTATGGCGTGTTCGACGAGAAGCGCGTGTTCCAGCCCGGCCCCGCCCCCGGCCCCATTTCCTTCAAGGGCGTGAGGATCGGCGTTCCGATCTGTGAGGATATCTGGACGGACGAGACCTGCGAGACGCTGGCCGAAACGGGTGCGGAGTTCTTCCTCGTACCCAATGGTTCGCCCTTCGAGCGCAACAAGGATGACGTTCGCCTGAACCTCGTCGTCGCGCGCATCACCGAGACAGGCCTGCCGATGGCCTATCTCAATCAGGTGTGCGGGCAGGATGAACTGGTGTTCGACGGCGCCTCCTTCGTGCTTAACGCCGACCGCTCGCTGGCGCTGCAAATGCCGATGTTCGAGGAAGCGATCGCGCTCACCGAATGGCGGCGCGAAGCCGATGGCTGGCGGATGACACCGGGCGAGATCGCGACGCTGCCCGAGAACGAAGAGGAAACCTGGAAGGCCTGCGTGCTGGGCCTCCGCGACTATGTGAACAAGAACCGTTTTCCCAACGTGGTGCTGGGGCTTTCAGGCGGTATCGATTCCGCAGTTGTCGCCGCGATGGCCGTGGATGCGCTGGGGGCGGAGTGCGTACATTGCGTGATGCTGCCCTATGCCTATACCAGCCGCGACAGTCTGGTCGATGCTGAGGAATGCGCCAAGCTTCTGGGCGTTCGCTATGACGTGGTGCCGATCAACGAACCGGTGGAGGGTTTCCTCTCGGCGCTCGGGCCGCTGTTTGAGGGAACGCCAAGCGGCATCACGGAGGAAAACCTCCAGTCGCGCTCGCG
>JBKJQU010000030.1:0-3869 GCA_046594995.1 Aestuariivirga sp. | reverse complement strand
ATGTCGCGGACGTTGCACTGAACGACGGAGTGGCCATTTTCGTCATAGAGATTGGCCACCACCTCGACGTCCCGAGGTCCGCCCTGGCGGGTTTGCAACGGCAGGTTTTCGTAGCGGACCTGTCGCGTGGCCTTCAGGGCCTGGAACATGTCCCGGCTTGCCTGCGCGTCCGCGAGAAAACCGATTTCATAGAGTTCCATGCCGATCAATTCGTCGTGGCGATACCCCAGCAGCGCCGTCATGAACGGATTGGCGTCGATGATCTTGCGCGTTGCGGGATCGAGGATGAGAACGCCGTCATGCGCCGCCTCGAACAATCGCCGGTAGCGTATCTCGGAAGTGCGCAGCGCCGCCTCGTGAAGCCTGCTCTCCGTGACGTCCAGGTGAGTACCGAAGAGCCGCAGCAGCGCCCCGGAAGCATCGCGCTCGATCTCGGCGAGCACCTTGATCCAGCGCGTCGCGCTGTCATTCTGCCTTATGATGCGATACTCGGACTCATAGAGCTTCCGGCCGTCGGCAAGGCACTCCCTGAATGTTCGATCCGCCTTCTCCCGGTCCTCGGGGTGCAGTCGGCGCAGCCATGCCTCGTGCGAGTTGCCGCGATCTTGCAGCGTCAGTCCGTGAACGGCGAGGTACTCGGGGGATCGGTCGGCGACGAAGTTGCCATCACGAACCTCGACCTTGAAACTGCCCATGCCCGCGATGCGATTGGCACGGGACAACTCATCCTCCCTCTCGCGCAGCGCCGTCTCGGCAGCCTTGCGCTCGGTGATGTCGCTTATGATGGCCGAGATGCCGATGACCTCGCCGCCCGTGCTGAACATCGGCGAGGCGTTGACCTCGACCGGCACGAGAATGCCATTTTTGCAGCGGCGCTCGGTGTCGCGCGTGATTGC
The DNA here is from genome assembly GCA_046594995.1 of Aestuariivirga sp. Classification (GTDB taxonomy): domain Bacteria; phylum Pseudomonadota; class Alphaproteobacteria; order Rhizobiales; family Aestuariivirgaceae; genus Aestuariivirga. The sequence continues at coordinate 2,973 of JBKJQU010000030.1, read as the reverse complement.
CACGCGGCCGGCCTTGACGTCCTCAAACGATTTACGGCGCTGCTCGATCAGGTGCTCCGGCACGGTCAGCTCTTCCACAGTGCGCCCGACCGCCTCATCCTCGGAATAGCCGAACAGCGCGCCAGCCCCCGAATTCCAGGTCATGATGCGGTCGTCGAGGTCAACGGATAAGATCGCGTGGTCCGAGCTTTCGACGAGGGCGGCAAGCTGCGCGTTGCGCGTCTCGGCAGCCTTGCGCCCGGTGATGTCGCGGATCACGGCGAGCCTGCCGGTCTCCTTCCCGTCCTTGCCCTCGAGCACGGTGATGCTTGACTCAACATGCATCGCATGGCCGTCAGGCTTCACATGGACGGTTTCGCCATGCCATTCGCCATGCTCGCGCAGGGCCGCCGCCGCCGCGGTCTCGTCCTCGGGCCGTGGCCAGCGCGTTGAAAAAACGTCCGCCAGCGGGCGCGCCAGTGCTTTCGAGGCGGTCAGTTCGTAAAGCCGCTCGGCTGCGGCGTTGAGAAAGGTGACGAGGCCGCTTTCATTGACGGCGATGACCGCGTCCGAAACCTGTTCCAGCATCTCGCCCCGAAACCGGCTGGCTTCCGCGTCTTGCCCCTGAAGTGCGTAGACCTGCGGGCCGGCGTCACTGTCGACCACCAATGCATCGACATCGCCACTGCGGATGGCCTGCAGCATGTCTTCGGCTTCCGCCAGCCGGATGCGCAGCTCTTCGTTCTCCTTGAGAATATCCGTGAGAGCGAGTGCTGCCTGTTGCATGGCGATCAGCGGCTCCCGGATTTCGAAGCAGCGCCGGACAATTTTCGCAGATCGAGCCCGAGCAGAATGTGGTCTGTCGCCGACATGTCGCCGATGAAGCGGCGAAGCGGCAGCGGCAGCTTCTTGATGAGCGTTGGCGCGGCGATGATTTGTTCGCCTTCGGCGAGCGTGGGATTTTCAGAGATATCCACGACCTCCAGATCGTAGCGGCCTGCGAGATTTTCTTCGCAAATCGCCCGAACGTTCGCGATCGCGCGTATGGCGCGCGGCGAGGAGCCGGTGATGTACAGCCGCAGGACATAGGAGTTTGCATCCTGCGCCGCGCCCACGGTATCCATCGGTTGGGCTTCGGTTACGGGCGCTTTCGTGTTTTTCATGATGCGGCGACCGCGATGGGCTTCACATCCAGCCCGACAAGCACCCGTTCCTCATTGGACAGGTCGCCGATGATCTTCCTGATCGGCTCAGGCAACCGGCGCACAAGCGTGGGGAGCGCGAAGATCTGGTCGCCGGCGGCGAGTTGCGGGGTCTTGGTCAAGTCGATGACCTCAATCGAATAGTGACCGGCGAGATGCGTCTCGCAAATCCGTTTCAGGTTGGCGAAGGCCGTGAGCGATTTCGCCGTCTGTCCAGCCACGTAGAGCCGCAGCTGATAGGCGGGAACATCTCCGCTTGGGGGAAGGGTTTCTGGCAGCTCCGGCGCGCTCATGTCCGTCCCCTGTTCTGGCCGCGCACGGATTCCTGTGCAATGGCGAAATGCACCGTCTCGGCCTCGGCCTCCAGGGCCGCGATCTGTGCGCCGATGGTTTTCTGTTTGCTCTCGAGCTGGCGCAGCATCCGTTGATGATCCTCATGGCGTGTTGTCAGGTCAAGGCGCTCGCGCGCCTCCTGTGCGATGCGGGCGCGCCCCGTCAGGACCAGATCACCGCTCAGCAGCACGTCGACCAGATCGATCCCCTCGTCGCCGAGCACGAATTCCCGCACCTGGTTGGAGTGCGCTATGCCCCGCGATTTCAGAACAACAACTGTGCGGTTACGCTCGCCGCTATACTCCACATTGCGCAGCAGCAACCACGTATCCATCAGCGACGAGACGCCGAGCTCCGAATTCTCCGGCGTCGAATTGTCAGCCTCTCCGCTGACCAGGCTGGTAAATACCCCGGTGATCTGTTGTTTCTTGAGGAAATCGATGAGCCGCATGAGCATCGGCTTCACCTCGGCGTCATCGTACCCCATCGTCAGATTGCTGATCGGATCGACCGCCACGAGTGTCGGATTGAACGCACGCACCTGGTCGTGCACCATCACCAGATGCTGCTCGAGGCCGTAGAGCGTCGGGCGGGACGCGTGGATTTGCAGCAGGCCCTTCTCGACCCAGGGCGCCAGGTCGATGTTTATGGAGCGCATGTTGCGGATGATCTGGGCGGCCGATTCCTCATAGGCGAACAAAAGAGCGCGCTCGCCACGTTGGCAGGTGGCTTCAGCAATCTTTGCGGCGATGCTGCTCTTGCCCGTACCGGCGGACCCTGAAATAAGCACGCTGCTGCCTCGATATATGCCCTTGCCATCAAGCATGTCGTCCAGTTGTGTAATGCCGGTGGGGATACGCTCCGACGATACGGGATGATCGAGCTGCAATGACGTGATCGGCAGCACGGAAAACCCACTGGCTCCGATCAGGAACGGGTATTCGTTCGTGCCATGCGCGGTGCCGCGATATTTCAACACGCGCAGCCGGCGCGTGGTGATCTGCTCCTTGATGCGCTGGTCGAGGACGATCACACAGTCGGCGACGTATTCCTCCAGTCCATGGCGGGTGAGCGCATTGCCATCACCCTTCTCTCCGGTGATGACCGCGGTCATGCCGCGATCTTTCAGCCAGCGGAACAGACGGCGCAGCTCCGACCGCAGGATGGCGTGATTGGGCAGGCCGGCGAAGAGCGCCTCCAGCGTGTCCAGCACGACGCGTTTTGCGCCAATCGTGTCGATGGCGTGCCCGAGCCGGATGAACAGCCCTTCGAGATCATATTCGCCGGTTTCCTCGATTTCGCTGCGTTCGACGTGAACGTGTTCGAGGACGATCATTTTCGCCGCCACCAGCTCCGTGAGATCGAAGCCGAGCGAGCGGACGTTGGCGGTGAGTTCGGCGGCGTTCTCCTCGAACATCATGAACACGCCCGGCTCGCCATATTGCGTCGCCCCGCGCAC